>NZ_JAIHBA010000036.1:0-75905 GCF_019718735.1 Pseudomonas sp. RIT778
GTGGTCGGCGCGACGCAGCAGGTCGGCGTATTCCTTCTTCACTTCGCCGAGGATGCGCACGCCCAGGCCCGGGCCCGGGAACGGGTGACGGTAGACCATGTCGTACGGCAGGCCCAGTTCCAGGCCCAAACGACGAACTTCGTCCTTGAACAGTTCGCGCAGTGGCTCGACCAGTTTCAGGTTCATCTCTTCCGGCAGGCCGCCCACGTTGTGGTGCGACTTGATCACGTGGGCCTTGCCGCTTTTCGCGCCAGCCGACTCGATCACGTCCGGGTAGATGGTGCCCTGAGCCAGGTACTTGATGTTGTCCAGCTTGCAGGATTCGGCATCGAACACGTCGATGAAGGTACGACCGATGATCTTGCGCTTCTTCTCTGGATCGGCTTCGCCGGCCAGGTTGTTCAGGAACTGGTCTTCAGCGTTGGCGCGGATCACCTTGACGCCCATGTTCTCGGCGAACATGGCCATCACCTGCTCGCCTTCGTGCAGACGCAGCAGGCCATTGTCAACGAAAACGCAGGTCAGCTGGTCGCCGATGGCCTTGTGCAGCAGCGCCGCAACCACCGAGGAGTCCACACCGCCGGACAGACCCAGCAGCACGTTGTCGGTACCGACCTGTGCGCGGATGTTGGCGATGGCGTCTTCGGCGATCTTCGACGGAGTCCACAGGGCTTCACAGCCGCAGATGTCGAGAACGAAACGCGACAGGATGCGACCGCCCTGCTTGGTGTGGGTCACTTCCGGGTGGAACTGCACGCCGTAGTAGGCGCGCTCGTCGTTGAACATGCCGGCGATCGGGCAGCTCGGGGTGCTGGCCAGGATGTGGAAGTCTTCCGGCATTTTGGTGACCTTGTCACCGTGGCTCATCCACACGTCGAGGCCGAACAGGCCGTCGGCGTCGATGTGGTCTTCGATGCCGTCGAGCAGACGGCTCTTGCCGACCACGTCAACGCGGGCATAACCGAACTCACGCAGTTCGGAGCCTTCAACCTTGCCGCCCAGTTGCTCGGCCATGGTCTGCATGCCGTAGCAGATACCGAAGACCGGTACGCCCAGGTCGAACACCGCTTGCGGGCAGCGCGGGCTGTTGGCTTCGTGCACGGACTCGGGACCGCCGGCGAGGATCACGCCTTTTGGCGCAAATTCGCGGATCGCATCTTCGTCCATGTCGAACGGGTGCAGTTCGCAGTACACACCAATCTCGCGCACGCGGCGGGCGATCAGTTGGGTGTATTGCGAACCGAAGTCGAGGATCAGGATGCGGTGAGCGTGAATGTCGAGGGCCATGATTCAGTCTCGTCTAAGTAATTCAGAAACAGTCTTTGATTCAGAAACGACTCGGGGCTGAATAAAACAGCCCCGGTCATTTAACGTTTTGCTTGAAGCCTCAACCTACGCGGTAGTTTGGCGCTTCCTTGGTGATCTGCACGTCGTGAACGTGGGATTCGGCCATGCCGGCACCGGTGATCCGCACGAACTCAGGCTTGGTGCGCATTTCTTCGATGTTGGCGCTGCCGGTGTAACCCATCGAGGAACGCAGACCGCCCATCAACTGGTGAATGATCGCGCTCAGGGTGCCCTTGTAAGGAACACGCCCTTCGATGCCTTCCGGAACCAGTTTCTCGGCGCCTGCCGAGGAGTCCTGGAAGTAACGGTCGGAGGAACCTTGAGCCTGGGACATGGCGCCCAGCGAACCCATGCCGCGATAAGCCTTGTACGAACGGCCCTGGAACAGTTCGATCTCGCCCGGCGCTTCTTCGGTGCCTGCGAACATCGAGCCCATCATCACGCAGGACGCACCGGCCACGATGGCCTTGGACAGGTCACCGGAGAAACGGATGCCGCCGTCGGCGATCAACGGAACGCCGGTGCCTTCGAGGGCAGCGGCAACGTTGGCGATGGCACTGATTTGCGGAACGCCGACACCGGCGACGATACGGGTGGTGCAGATCGAGCCAGGGCCGATACCGACCTTGACGGCATCGGCGCCAGCTTCGGCCAGAGCCTTGGCGGCTGCGCCGGTGGCGATGTTGCCGCCGATCACCTGCACTTCAGGGAAGTTCTCTTTGACCCAGCGAACGCGGTCGATCACGCCTTTGGAGTGACCGTGTGCGGTGTCGACCACCACCACGTCCACACCGGCATTGACCAGGGCGGCAACGCGGTCACCGGTATCTTTACCGGTACCGACCGCAGCGCCGACGCGCAGACGACCTTGATCGTCCTTGCTGGCCAGCGGGTAGGCCTTGGCTTTTTCGATGTCTTTGACGGTCATCATGCCTTTGAGGGCAAACTTGTCGTCGACGATCAGGACTTTTTCCAGGCGGTGCTTGTGCAGCAGCTCGCGGACTTCGTTCTTGTCGGCGCCTTCGCGAACGGTGACCAGACGCTCTTTCGGCGTCATCACTTCACGAACGGTGGCGTCCAGACGGGTTTCGAAACGCACGTCACGGGAAGTGACGATGCCGACCAGGTCGCCATCGTGCAAAACCGGAACGCCGGAAATGTTGTGCATGCGGGTCAGTTCGAACAGATCACGAACCGTGGCGTCAGCCTCGATGGTGATGGGGTCCTTGACCACACCGGCTTCGAACTTCTTGACCTTGCGAACTTCGGCAGCTTGCTGCTCGATGGTCATGTTCTTGTGGATAATGCCGATGCCACCTTCCTGAGCCATGGCAATTGCCAGACGGGCTTCGGTGACGGTGTCCATGGCGGCAGAAACCAGAGGAATGTTCAGCTCGATGCCACGGGTAAGGCGGGTCTTCAGACTGACTTCGTTAGGAAGCACCTCGGAATAACCAGGCACTAAAAGAATGTCGTCGAAGGTCAGAGCTTCTTGGCTGATACGCAGCATCGCGGGGGCTCCCGAGCGGGAAAATGGAAGCGCGCCATTATACTCAGACACCCTACCGGGCTCAATGTAAAACTTGTCTTATATCAATGTTGCTGATGTACGGGAAAAACGCCCCTTACAACTCGACCTTGACCCAGCTCACCGGTTGATCCAGCCAGTCGGCGAATTCGTCGATGAAACTCTGCTTGAAGCCCGCCTCCAGCCAGTTGTTGAAGATGAACCCGAGGTTGGAAAACCCGCACTCCTGCAAATACAGGAAACCGTTGATGTCGTCTTCATGCCCGCATTCAGGACAGGTGAAGTTGTCGGTGCGGCCCGGCATCCAGTCTTCCAGGCTTTCGAACAGCGCTTCGCCGATCTCCTGGCGGCACTCGGCACAACCGGCTTCTTCGAGAAAACCTTTGGCCGGGGTGTAGATGCAGCGCTTGGTGATGACTTCCAGCCCATTGATCGGCTCACCGAACGGCAGCGCCTCGGGATGCAGCACCACCGCGCGGGCACCATCGGCGATGGCGTAGCCCATGCGATTGCCGGTACGTCCGCAGGTGCTCAGCTCTTCCTTGATGATGTTCTTGCGCACCAGCCAGCGCAGGATCGCCCGGGCCCGGGGCTCGTGCACCGGCAGGTTGGAGATTTTCGGGACGATGATGCTTTGGGAATTCATGGTGCAAGCCTGCTGCAAAAACCGAAGGTTACCCCTGTGGGAGCGAGCCTGCTCGCGATGGCGGTGAGTCAGTCACGTCAATACTGGCTGATACGGCACTATCGCGAGCAGGCTCGCTCCCACAGAAACTGCGGCCGGCAGCTTAATCCCTGACAAAATCCGGTCAAGTGCTTAAATAGCGGCCGATCAGCGCAATCCCGCTCGCCAGCACCAGCCAGGTCACCAACCGCACGAAGGCCTCGCGGGACAGGCGCATGGTCAACCGCCGCCCGACCCACAAGCCCAGCGCCATGGCCGGCAACAGGCACAGCGCAAGCATCAACAAGGGTAGCTCGGCATACACCCCGGCGATGGCGAACAGGCTCAAACGCACCACCGTGCTGCAACTGATCAGGGCACTTTGCGTGGCCCGCGCCGCGTCTTTTGGCAGTCGGCTGTTGAGGTAGATCGCATAAAGAAAGCCGCCACTGCCGAACAATGCCCCGAACAGCCCGCCCACCGTGCCCATCGGCAACGCCCATCCGGCGGACAACTGCGCCGGCCGCGCCTTGATCCACAAGCTGTACATCGCATAGGCACTGATGAACAACCCCATCAACAGCAGCAAAAGATCGGACTTGAGATTAAGCAGGAAAATCACCCCCAGCGTGCACCCGACCGCCATGCACGGCAGCAGCCGCAGCAATTCCGGTTTCGCCACGTCGCGCCGCGACGGCAGCAGATTGCCGAACGCCGCGACGAAATCCAGCAATACCAACAACGGCACGATCTTCGACAACGGCATGAACAGAATCAGAATCGGCCCCGCCACCAGCGCCGTACCGAAACCGGCTATCCCGAACACGATGTAGGCCAGCGCGATGGCCAGCCCGATCACCACCCAGCCCTGCGCGCCCCACGACCATTCGCTCAACAACCCCGCCACACTCATTCGCTCGCTTCCTTTATAAGCCTGCGATGACTTTAGCCAGCGCCGAGGGTTGCGACTAATATCTTAGAATCCGCCAAGCCATCTCGAAAAGGCATACCTCGTGCTTTCAACCCGTCAATTGCGCTACTTCGTGGAAATCGCCGAGAGCGGCAGCTTCAGTGCCGCAGCCGAACGGCTGTTCATCGCTCAATCGGCGCTGAGCCGGCAGATCAAGGACATGGAAACCCGCCTGCAAACGCCGCTGTTCGAACGCACCGCGCGCCAGCCCCGGCTCACCGCCGCTGGCGAAGCGTTCCTGCCCCGGGCGAGAAACCTGCTCAATGAACTGAACAAGGCCAGCACCTTGGCCACGGAAATTGGCCAAGGGCAGCGCGGTACTTTGCGCGTGTGTCACTCGAGTACCGTGCCGATCAGCGGCCAACTGTTGCGCGACATGAGCGCATATCTGGATCAACAACCCGGCGTTTCGCTGGACATCGGCACGCTCTCCTCGGAAGCACAACTTGAAGAACTGGCCGAGGGCCGGCTCGATATCGGTCTTCTGCGCCTGCCGGTGCTGCGCCAGCGCGAGGGTGTTCAGGTTGTGCCGCTTTATACCGAACGCTTGCTGCTTGCCGTGCCGGCGGGTCATCGACTGGCTTTGATGGAGGCAGTCGATCTGGCACAACTGAAAGACGAAGCCTTCATCTCCATCCCGCATCCGCAGCGCGGCGGGCTGAGTTACTTGTGCGCGGACCTGTGCATGCGGCACGGTTTCTTCCCCCAGGCTGCGCGAGTGATGTCGCGCAAGACCACACAATTGCAGTTGATCCAGGCCGGATTCGGCATCGCTCTGCTGCCGGAATCGATGCAGGACATTGCGCCGGCCGGTGTGAGATTTCTGCCGCTGACCGGCGATTGCCAGAGCACCGTCGCCCTTGCTTCTCGGCACAATCCCACACCTCTGGTGCAACACTTCCTCCAGACATTCACCGGCGAATGCCTTTAAACTGCGCCCCATGATTAAAGATCCCTTTGCAAGACTCGGCCTCGACCGCGAAGTCCTGACCGTCAGCCAGCTCAACGGCCGCGCGCGGGTGTTGCTCGAAGACGTGTTCAGCAACATCTGGGTCGAAGGCGAAATCTCCAACCTCGCCCGCCCGGCGTCCGGCCACGTGTATTTCACGCTCAAGGACAGCGGCGCGCAGGTGCGTTGCGCGCTGTTCCGCCAGAACGCCGCGCGGGTGCGTCAGGCGCTGAAGGACGGTCTGGCGGTCAAGGTGCGTGGCAAGGTCTCGCTGTTCGAAGGGCGTGGCGACTATCAACTGATCCTCGACACCGTGGAGCCGGCCGGTGATGGCGCCCTGCGTCTGGCCTTCGATGCCTTGAAGGAAAAGCTCAGCGCCGAAGGCCTGTTCAGTGCCGAGCGCAAGGTGCCGCTGCCGGCGCACCCGCAGCGCATCGGCATCATCAGTTCGCCGACCGGCGCGGTGATCCGCGACATCATCAGCGTGTTCCGCCGCCGCGCGCCGCAGGTTCAGCTGACGCTGATTCCCACCGCCGTTCAGGGCCGCGAAGCCACCGCGCAGATCGTCCGCGCCCTGAAACTGGCGGATGCCCGTGGTTTCGACGCGCTGATCCTGGCTCGCGGCGGCGGCTCGCTGGAAGACCTCTGGTGCTTCAACGAAGAGGCGGTGGCCCGGGCGGTGGATGCCTGCGTCACGCCGATCGTCAGCGCGGTCGGCCATGAAACCGATGTGTCGATCAGTGACTTCGTGGCTGACGTGCGCGCTCCGACGCCGTCCGCTGCCGCTGAACTGCTTGCCCCGGATTCCAGCCACCTGATCCGGCAGGTCGAAAGCCTGCATCGCCGGTTGGTGATGCGCATGCGTGATCGCCTGATGCGCGATCGATTGCGCCTTGAAGGCATGACCCGCCGGTTGCGCCATCCCGGCGAGCGTCTGCGCCAGCAGGCACAGCGTCTGGATGATCTGGACATGCGCATGCGCCGCGCCTTCGAGCGCCAGCTCAATACCCGCCGCGAACGCCTGATTCGTCTGGAAACCCGCCTCGCCGGGCAACATCCGGGACGCCAGCTGGCCTTGTTGCGCCAGCGCCTCGACAGCCTCGCCGAGCGCCTGCCACGCGCCATGAACGAAGGCCTGAAACGCCGCCGTTTACAGCTGCAAAGCCAGATGCAGACCCTGCACGTGGTCAGCCCGCTGGCGACTCTCGGCCGTGGCTATAGCATTCTGCTGGATGAGCGCGGCAACGCGATTCGCAACGCCGCGCAGACTCACACCGGCCAGCGCCTCAAGGCCAGACTGGGCGAAGGCGAACTGCAAGTGCGCGTCGAGGACAATCACCTCACGCCTGTCACCCTTTCTTTACTGGACTGATCCATGCCGCGTTTTCTAGCTCCGCTGCTGTTGCTGTGCCTGACCTTCAACGCCCACGCCGACAGTTACATCACCCGCCTGCTGAACAAACCGGTGCCGGGCGGCGTGGCTGTCGTCGATCTGGGGACCGCTGCGCAAGCGCCGAAAGCCACGTATCAGGGCAAACCGGTGCTGGTGGTCAAGGAACAGAACAACTGGCTGGCGATTGTCGGTGTTCCGTTGACCGTCAAACCCGGCGTTCAGCAGATCAGCAGTGGCGGCCGTAACCTCAACTTCAATGTCGGCAACAAGAAATACCCGGAACAGCACATCACCCTGAAGAACACCCAGCAGGTCAATCCGAACCCGGCCAACCTCAAGCGCATCGAGGGCGAACTGGCCGAGCAGATCAAGGCCTACCGCAGTTTCAGCCCGAATACCCCAAGCAATCTGCTGCTGGACAAACCGGTCAACGGACCGCTGTCGAGCAAGTTCGGCGTGCGCCGTTTCTTCAACGGTGAAGAGCGCAATCCGCACGCTGGCCTCGACTTCGCAGTGCCGGCCGGCACGCCGATCAAGACCCCGGCGGCGGGCAAGGTAATCCTGATCGGCAACTACTTCTTCAATGGCAACACGGTGTTCGTCGACCACGGCCAGGGCTTCATCAGCATGTTCTGCCACATGTCGAAGATCGATGTGCAGAACGGCCAGCAACTGGCCCGCGGTGCGGTGGTGGGCAAGGTGGGCGCTACAGGTCGGGCGACCGGGCCGCACATGCACTGGAACGTCAGCCTGAACGATGCGCGGGTCGATCCGGCGATTTTCATTGGGGCTTTCCAGTCTTGATTTGCGGGTGAGGCGACTAGCCTCATCGCGAGCAGGCTCGCTCCCACAGGGATTGCGCACGACGAACGGACTGCGCAATCTCTGCAAACATTCACTTTGATTCAGAGAATAAAATCTCGGAAAAAACCGCTTTCCGGGTATTCCTCTCAATTTTTTTCGACTGCTTGCCATCCTCTCCCCCCGCGGTTAGGGTTGAAGGCATGAAAACCTCTCACACCCTCATTCAGCTTCGCCAGCACCGCAGCCTGTGCCTCGTCAGCGCACGACTGCCGGGCTGAATCGCTGCGCCTCGTCCCACGCTTTTCCAAGAACGTTCGTTCCACCGGCAGGCCGCCTCTTTTCGGCCCAGACAATAAGGAATTTCCCGATGAGCATGCTCAAAGACCCGTCTTCGAAATACCGCGCGTTTCCTGTGATCAACCTGCCGGACCGCACCTGGCCGTCGAAAACCATCGATGCCGCGCCGATCTGGTGCAGCTCCGACCTGCGTGACGGCAACCAGTCGTTGATCGAGCCAATGGACGCGGTGAAAAAGCTGCGCTTCTGGAAAACTCTGGTGCAGGTCGGCGTGAAGGAAATCGAGGCGTCGTTCCCGGCCGCTTCGCAAACCGATTTCGACTTCGTACGTACCCTGATCGAAGACGGCCACATCCCGGACGACACCACCATTCAGGTGCTGACCCAGGGCCGTGAAGACCTGATCGAGCGCACCTTTGAATCCCTGCGCGGGGCGAAGAAGGCCATCGTTCACCTGTACAACGCCACCTCCCCTTCTTTCCGCCGCATTGTCTTCAATCAGGACAAGGACGGTATCAAGGCTATCGCCGTGAACGCCGCCAAGCTGTTCGTCAAATACGCAGCCATGCAGCCGGACACCGAGTGGACCTTCGAGTACTCGCCGGAAACCTTCAGCGCCACCGAGCTGGAATTCGCCAAGGAAGTCTGTGACGCGGTGATCGAGGTCTGGAACCCGACGCCTGAGCACAAGATCATCCTCAACCTCCCGGCCACCGTTGAATGCGCGACGCCGAACGTCTACGCCGACCAGATCGAGTGGTTCCACCGCAACATCAATCGTCGTGACAGCGTGATCATCAGCCTGCACACCCACAACGACCGTGGCACCGGCGTGGCCGCCACCGAGTTGGGCCTGATGGCCGGCGCCGACCGCGTCGAAGGCTGCCTGTTCGGCAACGGCGAGCGTACCGGCAACGTCGACCTCGTGACCGTGGCACTGAACATGTACACCCAAGGCCTCGACCCACAACTGGACTTCTCCGACATCGACGGCGTGCGCAAAGTCGTCGAAGAGTGCAACCAGATCCAGGTTCACCCGCGTCACCCGTACGTCGGCGACCTGGTGCACACCGCGTTCTCCGGCTCCCACCAGGACGCAATCCGCAAGGGCTTCTCGCAGCAGAAACCGGACACTCTGTGGGAAGTGCCGTACCTGCCGATCGATCCGGCCGACATCGGCCGCAGCTACGAGGCGGTGATCCGCGTCAACAGCCAGTCGGGCAAAGGCGGCATCGCCTACTTGCTGGAGCAGGAATACGGCATCAGTCTGCCACGTCGCATGCAGATCGAATTCAGCCAGGTCGTGCAGCGTGAAACCGATCGCCTGGGCCTGGAGATGACTGCGCAGCAAATCCACGCGCTGCTGCACAGCGAGTACCTGCAAGCCAACACCCCGTACGCGCTGGTCAGCCATCGCCTGCAGGAAGAAAACGGCAACAGCGCCGTTGAAGTGGAAGTGGCGAGCAAGGGTCAGGGCGAAACCAACCTGCACTGGCGCGGCAAGGGCAACGGCGCGCTGGAAGCGCTGGTGGCCGGTCTGCCGATTCCGGTGGAGATCATGGACTACAACGAACACGCCATCGGCGCGGGCACCAACGCCAAAGCGGCGGCCTACATCGAACTGCGTGTGAACGGCGAACGTGCGGTGCACGGCGTGGGCATCGATGAAAACATCACCACTGCCAGCTTCAAGGCCCTGTTCAGCGCGCTGAACCGCTCGCTGAGCCAGCCGGAAGCGAAAGCGGCGTAACTGACCGCTGCAATGCAAAAGGCCCCGGAGTGCGAACTCCGGGGCCTTTTTATTTTTTATCTGATCGTTCCCACGCTCTGCGTGGGAATGCCTCAAGGGACGCTCCGCGTCCCAGTGACGCAGAGCGTCACGAACTGCATTCCCACGCGGAACGTGGGAACGATCTAGGTGACTTGGGCTATTAAGTGAACTCGAAGGTGTCCGCGTCAAGATTCGCCGGGAACCGCTCGCGGTAAGCGGCCAGCGAAGCCGCTTCCAGAACCACCTTGAATACCCCGTCAGCCTCCCCCGCCGCCAGCAAACTCTCGCCCTGGAAATCCAGCACCTGACTGTCGCCGGTATACGCGAAACCCTTGCCATCAGTGCCAACGCGGTTGACCGCCGCCACATAGCACAGGTTTTCGATCGCCCGGGCCGGCAGCAAGCGGTTCCAGTGCTGACGCCGCGCGCCCGGCCAGTTGGCCGCGTACAGCAGCAGATCGGTGTCCTGAGCGTCGCGGCTCCACACCGGGAAGCGCAAGTCGTAGCAGATCAGCGGACGCACCCGCCAGCCCTTGAGCTCGAACTGCACCTGGCGCTCGCCGGGGGTGTAGTGGTTGTGCTCGCCGGCCATGCGGAACAAGTGGCGCTTGTCGTAATGCAGCACTTCGCCGTCCGGCCGCGCCCACAGCAAGCGATTGCGGTGGCTGCCGTCGGCGGCCTGGATGATCACGCTGCCCGTGACGACCGCGTTCAGTTTCGCCGCCTGGATCCGCAGCCATTTGCTGGTCGGGCCGTTTTCGGCTTCGGCCAAGGTTTCGGACTCCATGGAGAATCCGGTGGTGAACATTTCCGGCAGGATGATCAGATCCGCACCGCGCGCCTGCTCCAGCAAGGCGTCGAAATGCTCGAGATTGGCCTGACGATCATGCCAGGCCAGGCTGGTCTGGATCAGCGCCAGATTGAGATCGGGCAACGCACTCAGATCACGCATAGTTTGGCCGCCGCTTCCCGCAGCGTCTCCTCACGTTTGGCAAAGCACAGGCGCACCAGGCGCTGGCCTTCGGGTGGATTCTGGTAGAACACCGACACCGGAATACTCGCCACGCCATGCTCGCGGGTCATCCACATCGCCATCTCGACATCGTTCAGGTCGGGACGAATCTGCGAGTAATCGACCAACTGGAAATAGGTGCCGGTGACCCGGGTGAAGCTGAATCGCGACGGCGCCAGCAGATCACAGAACAGATCGCGCTTGCCCTGATAGAAGCCCGGCAGTTCTTCGACGTGTTCCGGATGCTCAGCCATGTAATCGGCCAGAGCGAACTGCAACGGTGTCACACCGCAAAAACTGACGTACTGATGCACCTTGCGCAGCTCCGCCGTCAGGGCCGGCGGCGCCACGACGTAGCCGGTTTTCCAGCCGGTGACGTGATAGGTCTTGCCGAACGAGCTGACCACGAAGGCGCGCTGATACAGCTCTTCATGGGCCAGCACGCTGACGTGCGGCACGCCGTCGAATACCAGGTGTTCGTAGACTTCGTCGCTGATCACGTAGATGTCGCGATCTCGGATCAACGCCGCCAGTTGATCCAGCTCGGCGCGACTGATCAATGCGCCGCTCGGGTTGTGCGGAGTATTGAGGATGATCATCCGCGTGCGCGGGCTCAGGGCTGCGCTGAGTTTGTCGAAGTCGATGGAGAAATCTTTCAGCCCAAGTTGCACATGCACGCAGCGCCCGCCGGCCAGCTCTACTGCTGGCTCGTAGCTGTCGTAGGCCGGGTCGAACACGATGACTTCGTCGCCGCTGTGGATAACCGCCTGGATAGCGCAGAAGATTGCTTGGGTCGCGCCCGGTGTGACGGTCACTTCGGTATCGGCATCGACATTGGCGCCATAACTGCGGGCGATTTTCGCCGCGATCTGCTGACGCAGCGCCGGCAGGCCGGTCATGGGCGAATACTGGTTATGACCGCTGGCGATGTGTCGACCGACCGCGTCGCGCAGTGCCTGCGGGCCGTCGAAATCGGGAAAACCCTGGGAAAGGTTGATCGCTCCGGTCTGCGCCGCGAGCTGAGACATCTGCGTGAAAATAGTGATGCCGACATTCGGCAGCTTACTGGTGATCATCGGGTTTCCCTGCTCTGCCCCGGCTCTGACGACGGCGCGGGAGAGCCCGAGGATAGCCCATCCGGCGCCCATAAAAAAAGGGCGCCAAACGGCGCCCCTTCTCTCTGTTCGCAACGACCTTACTTCTTGTCGCGGCGCTTCTTGCTGGCCTTCTTGTTGTGCGACATCAAACGACGTTTCTTGTTGACCTGGCGGTCGGTCAGCGTGTTCTTGTTGCCTTCGTACGGGTTCTCGCCGCCCTTGAACTCGATACGGATCGGCGTACCGACCAGTTTGAGCACACGACGGTAAGTATTTTCCAGATAGCGCACGTACGACTTCGGCACTTTCTCGATCTGGTTGCCGTGGATCACGATGATCGGCGGGTTCGCACCACCCAGGTGAGCGTAACGCAGCTTGATCCGGCGGCTGTTGACCATCGGCGGCTGGTGCTCGCTGACCGCGTCTTCGAGAATCTGCGTCAGGCGGCTGGTCGGCCAGCGGGTGACCGCCGACTTGAACGAGTTCTGCACCGAGGCGTAAAGGTTGCCCACGCCAGTACCGTGCAGAGCCGAGATGAAGTGGATATCGGCGAAGTCAACGAAGAACAACCGACGCTGCAACTCGACCTTCACGAAGTCGCGCTCGCTCGGCGTCATGCCGTCCCACTTGTTGATCGCGATCACCAGTGCACGACCCGCCTCGAGGGCGAAGCCCAGCAGGTTGAGGTCGTGATCGACCACGCCTTCGCGGGCGTCCATCACGAAGATCACCACGTTGGCGTCTTTGATCGCCTGCAGGGTTTTGACCACGGAGAATTTTTCGACTTCTTCGTGGATCTTGCCGCGCTTGCGCACACCGGCGGTGTCGATCAGCGTGTACTTCTCGTCGTTACGCTCGAACGGGATGTAAATGCTGTCGCGAGTAGTGCCGGGCTGGTCATAGACGATCACCCGGTCTTCACCGAGCATGCGGTTGACCAGGGTCGACTTGCCGACGTTCGGACGGCCGATGATGGCGATCTTGATCCCGTCTTTTTCGCTCGGGCCAGGAATGCGCTTGGCTTCCTCGCCTTCGGCGACCACTTCTTCCTCTTCACCTTCGGCCGGCTCGTCATCATCGCGCGGGAAGTCGCTCAGGGCGGCTTCCAGCAATTGCGTGATGCCGCGACCGTGGGCGCCGGCGATCGGAATCGCGTGGCCCATGCCCAGCGGGGCGAATTCGGCGCGGGCCATTTCCGGGTCGATGTTGTCGACCTTGTTGGCGACCACGTGGGAACGCTTGTTACGCTTGCGCAAGTGTTCGGCGATCATCTGGTCGGCGGCGGTGAAACCGGCCTTGGCATCTACCAGGAACAGAACGACATCCGCTTCTTCGATGGCCAGCAGCGACTGCTCGGCCATTTTTTCGTCCATACCATGCTCGTCACCGGAGATACCGCCGGTGTCGATCAGAATGTAGGAACGCCCTTGCCACTTGGCCTCACCGTACTGGCGATCACGGGTCAGACCGGACAAGTCGCCAACGATGGCGTCGCGAGTCCTGGTCAGGCGGTTGAACAAGGTGGACTTGCCGACGTTCGGTCGGCCCACCAGGGCGATTACGGGAACCATGCGGCTCTCCACTTCGTTATTTCAGAAAATACAAAAGCCGCTGCGAGGCAGCGGCTGGTGCTCGGGGCAACACCCGTGGGTGCTGCAAACCCTGCAGAAGCAAGGCCGCCTGGGGAGTTAACCCCAAGCATAGTTGTTACTTGATGGTCAGGGCTTCCAGTTTGCCGCTGTTGCCATACACATAAATCGTGTCGCCCACCACCAGCGGACGGGCACGCAGGCCGTCGCTGTCGATGCGCTCGCGGCCGACGAAACGACCGTCCACCTGACTCAGCAGGTGCAGGTAACCTTCCAGGTCACCGACTGCAACGTAGCTGGAGAACACTTCCGGCGCCGACAGTTGACGACGGGCCAGCGAGTCGTTGCTCCACAGTGCTGTGGTGGAACGCTCGTCGACGCCTTCAACGGTGCCCGACGACAGGCTTACGTAGACGTTGCCGAAACCCTGGGCAACACCGGCGTAGCTCGACGCGTCGCGCTGCCAGAGTTGACGGCCGCTTTCCAGATCCAGTGCCGCAACGCGACCCTGATAGCTGGCGACGTACAGGGTACCGCCGGACAACAGCAGACCGCCGTCGATGTCGACCACGCGCTCCAGTTCCGAACGACCTTGTGGAATCGCAATCCGCTGTTCCCAGACCGGCACGCCGTTGGAAATGTCGAGAGCGACCACTTTACCGGTCGACAGCCCAGCCACCGCGAGGCGGTTGGTGACGATCGGTGCGCTGGTGCCGCGCAGGGTCAGCACGGCCGGAGTGCTGTCATACACCCAGCGCTGATTGCCGGTGGACGCGTCCAGACCGATCAGACGATCGTCCTGGGTCTGTACCACCACCACGTCACCGTTGTTGGCCGGTGGCGCGAGGACTTCGCTGTTGACGCGCGAGCGCCACTTCTCTTCACCGTTGATGGCGTCGAGGGCAACGACTTCACCGCGCAGGGTGCCGACCATGACCAGACCGTAACCCACGCCAACGGCGCCGGACACAGGCAGTTCAAGGTCTTTCTTCCATTTCACGTCGCCGTTGCCGCGATCCAGGCCCATCACGATACCGGTCACGTCGGCTGCGTAGATGGTGTCACCGTCGATCGCCGGTACCAGCATGTTGTACGTTTCGCCCTGACCGTCACCGATCGAGCGGCTCCACTGCTTGTGCAGGACCACTTCTTCTTTGAAGTCGGTCAGCTCGGCCGGTGGCAGTTCTTTTTTGCTGTTGCTGCTGCAACCCGCGGCCAGAATGGCCAGAGCCAGCAATGCTGCATGCTTCCAACGGATCACGTCACGCATCCCCTTTGGCCAGGTCGTCCAGCTTGATTTGAAGGCCACCGACCGCCGCTTCATCCGACAGTGCCGCCTTGGCTTTTTGATACGCCGCGTTCGCTTCATCGGTACGGCCCAGCTGTACCAGCAGGTCGCCCTTGAGTTCTTCGCGAGTGGCCAGGAACGACTTGTCGGCATCGCCTTCGAGCAGTTTCAGGGCTTCATCGGCCTTGTTCTGCGCACCCAGTACCTGCGCCAGACGCTGACGGGCGATTTCGCCCAGCGCCGGGTTGGCCGGTTTGGCAACGATGGCCTTCAGTTCGGTCGCCGCGTCGTCCAGCTTGCCGCTGTCGACCGCTACCTTGGCCACGAACAGGCTGCCGTACTGCGCGTAGGCAGAACCGCCGAATTCGCTGTTGAGCTTGCCGGCCAGATCCGCAACGCGCGCGGCGTCAGGCTTGCCATCCGGGGTCAGCGTGGTTTCCAGCAATTGCTGATAGAGCACCGAGGCGCCTTGCGACTGGTTGCTCTGATACTTGTGAAAAGCCTGCCAGCCGAACACGATGACCAGCGCCAACAGGCCGCCGGTGACCAGAGGTTTGCCGTTGCGTGTCCACCAGTCCTTCAAATCCGCCAACTGTTCGTCTTCGGTACTCGACACCCCAATACTCCTTAATCGCTAAATCGGCTGTTTAGACAGCTTCAACCCTGCACGACGCAGGTGGCCAGGTGTGCAGCGAGCGCATCCCAGGCAATGCTTTGTTGTTCGCCCTGGCCACGCAGGGGTTTGAAACCTACCACTTGCTGGGCCATTTCGTCGTCACCGAGGATCAGTGCGTACAGCGCACCGCTCTTGTCGGCTTTCTTGAACTGGCTCTTGAAGCTGCCGGCGCCGGCATTGACTTGCAGGCGCAGGTTGGGCAGTTGGTCGCGTACACGCTCGGCCAGGGCCAGACCGGCCAGCTCTGCTTCTTCGCCGAAGGCGCAGAGATAGACGTCGACCTGACGGGAGATTTCTTCCGGGATCTGCTCCAGGGTTTCCAGCAGCAGCACCAGACGCTCGATACCCATGGCGAAACCGACGCCCGGGGTCGGCTTGCCGCCCATCTGCTCGACCAGACCGTCATAGCGCCCACCCGCGCAGACGGTGCCCTGGGCGCCGAGCTTGTCGGTGACCCATTCGAATACAGTTTTGCTGTAGTAATCCAGACCACGCACCAGCTTCGGGTTCAGCACGTAAGGAATGCCGACGGCATCCAGACGGGCCTTCAGGCCTTCGAAGTGGGCACGGGATTCGTCATCCAGGTAATCCGCCATTTTCGGCGCATCGACCAGCACGGCCTGGGTGTCGGCATTTTTGGTGTCGAGCACGCGCAGCGGGTTGGTTTTGAGGCGACGCTGGCTGTCTTCGTCCAGTTTGTCGTGGTGCGCCGAGAGGTACTCGACCAGCGCTTCACGATAACGGCCGCGGGACTCGCTGGTGCCGAGGCTGTTGAGTTCGAGCTTGACTGCATCGCGGATGCCCAGCTCGCCCCACAGGCGCCAGGTCAGCACGATCAGTTCGGCGTCGATGTCCGGACCGTCGAGGTTGAACACTTCCAGACCGATCTGGTGGAACTGGCGATAACGGCCTTTCTGCGGACGCTCGTGACGGAACATCGGGCCGATGTACCAAAGTTTCTGTACCTGGCCACCGCCGGTGATGCCGTGCTCGAGCACTGCACGCACGCACGCGGCCGTGCCTTCCGGACGCAGGGTCAGGGAGTCGCCGTTGCGGTCTTCGAAGGTGTACATCTCTTTTTCGACGATGTCGGTCACTTCACCGATCGAGCGCTTGAACAGCTCGGTGAACTCGACGATCGGCATGCGGATCTGCTTGTAACCGTAGTTATCCAGCAGACGCGAAACGGTGCCTTCGAAATAACGCCATACCGGCGTCTGTTCCGGCAGAATGTCGTTCATGCCACGAATGGCTTGCAGAGACTTGCTCACAGAAATTCCTTAATTCGTTCGATCAGCCGCGCGCGATAACCGCTGCGTCAGCTTCGACCTTCTCGGCCGCTTTCTCGCGGATCAGCTTTTCCAGCTCGTCCACCAGATTGTCATTCGTCAGTTTCTGCGACGGCTTGCCGTCGATGTAAATCAGGTTTGGCGTGCCGCCGGTCAAGCCGATATGGGCTTCCTTGGCTTCGCCGGGGCCGTTGACCACGCAACCGATCACCGCGACATCCAGCGGCACCAGCAGGTCTTCAAGGCGCCCTTCCAGCTCGTTCATGGTCTTGACCACATCGAAGTTCTGCCGCGAGCAGCTCGGGCAGGCGATGAAGTTGATGCCACGGGAACGCAGATGCAAAGACTTGAGAATGTCGTAACCGACCTTCACTTCCTCGACCGGGTCGGCCGCCAGCGAGATGCGGATAGTATCGCCAATCCCCTCGGCGAGCAGCATACCTAGGCCCACGGCGGATTTCACTGTACCGGAGCGCAATCCGCCGGCTTCGGTGATGCCCAGGTGCAGCGGCTGGACGATTTCCTTGGCCAGCAGACGGTAGGCTTCAACGGCCATGAACACGTCGGAAGCCTTCACGCTGACCTTGAAGTCCTGGAAATTCAGGCGTTCGAGGTGTTCGACGTGACGCAGGGCGGACTCGACCAGCGCGGCCGGGGTCGGCTCGCCGTATTTCTTTTGCAAGTCTTTTTCCAGGGAACCGGCGTTGACGCCGATGCGGATCGGGATCCCGCGGTCACGGGCGGCATCGACCACCGCACGCACGCGGTCTTCGCGACCGATGTTGCCCGGGTTGATGCGCAGGCAGTCCACACCCAGTTCGGCCACGCGCAAAGCGATCTTGTAGTCGAAGTGGATGTCGGCAACCAACGGCACCTTGACCAGTTGCTTGATCTTGCCGAACGCCTCGGCGGCGTCCATGTCCGGCACCGAAACGCGGACGATGTCGACGCCGGCGGCTTCCAGACGGTTGATCTGCGCGACGGTGGCAGCGACGTCATTGGTGTCGCTGTTGGTCATGCTCTGCACAGCGATAGGGGCATCGCCGCCCACGGGCACGTTACCGACCCAGATCTTGCGCGATTCGCGACGTTTGATTGGAGATTCGCCGTGCATGACTTATTGACCCAACTTCAGGCGAGCGGTCTCGCCACTGGTGAACGGAGCGACATCGACCGGCTGGCCGTTGTAGCTGACCTGCGCGCCACGGGCAACGCCCAGACGCACGGCAAACGGAGGCTTGCCGACGACAGACAGGCTGTCGCCCTTACGCTTGAGGCCGCTGTACAGCACTTTGCCGCTGCCATCGGTCACTTGAGTCCAGCAATCGGCGATGAACTGCACCTGAACCTGGCCCTGACCTGCGGCCGGAGCAACTGGCGCTGTCGGCGTGGGTGCAGCGACGGCCGGGGCTGCCGGGGCAGCAACGGTCGGTGCAGGCGTGGCCGGAGCGGCTGGTGCTGGAGTTGCCGGAGCAGCCACTACAGGCGCTGGCGTATGAGCCGGTGCAGCCGGAGTCGCGGCTGGCGTAGCAGGTGCCGGAGCAACGGGTGCGGTCGCTGGCGCTGCGGCCTCGGTCTCGGCACCGGTCGATTCAGCAGTGGTTTCCGATTGAGGCAGCGCCAGAGCGGTCGAGCCCTCGGCCTCGCCTTCCGCGACGGCCTGGTCTTCCGGCTCGTCCAGCGGATGAATCTGGGTGGTGCCGTCGGCGCCTTCGACTTCGACGTGCTCCGGAGCCAGGCCGATCAGGTCCTTGGTACGCATCGAGGTCTGATCCTGCCACCAGACGAAACCGCCGCCGATGACCGCGATCAGCAACAACAGGCTGACGATACGCAAAATGGTGTGGGAAACCCGTACCGGCTCTTCGATACGGCCCAGTGCGTGGACGTTGCTGCCCTGGGAATCGGTGCCGGTGGACTGGTCGAATTGCTGGACCAAAACAGTCTGGTCCATGCCAAGCAATTTGGCGTACGCGCGAATGTAGCCGCGAGCGAAAGTATGCCCGGGCAACTTGTCGAATGCGCCGGCTTCAAGATTGCTCAGGGAAGTCACGGTGAGGTTGAGCTTGAGGGCCACTTCGGCCAGCGACCAGCCATTGCTTTCGCGGGCCTGGCGCAGGGTCTCACCGGGGTTAACGCGATTCGCTGCTACAACTTCGGGATGCGCCGCTTTCATCATTGCTCCGACAGGTATTGCTGATATTCCGGCGTACCGGGATAGAGTCGTTTTAATTGCAGGCCCGCACTGGCGGCCTTGTCGCGATCTTCAAATACTTTTGCCAACCGAACGGCGAGCAACAGACTACGTGCATTTTGCTCGGAGAGCTGGCTGAAACGGTCGTAATAGTCACGCGCGGGCACATAATGCCTGTCTTCGAATGACAACTCAGCCATTTCCAGCAATGCGCGCGGCTGCTGACGGTTCAAACGCAGCGCTTTTTCCAGCTGCTGCTGCGCCAGATCACGCTGCCCGAGCTTCGCCGCCGTCATGCCGAGGTTCTCGAACACCCGCGAACGCTCAGGATACAGGGTATCGGCGGCCGCCTGTTCAAAACGCTCGTAGGCTTCCTTGTAACGCTGTTCTTCGTAGAGAAAACTGCCGTAGTTGTTGAGGATGCGCGCATCGGCGGGACGGGAGGACAAGGCTTTGCGGAAGTGTTCGTCAGCAAGCGCAGGTTCCATTTCGGCCTGGAATACCAGCCCCAGCGCGGCATTGGCGTCGGGATCCGAACCGTCCAGTTCCAGCGCCTTCTTCAGTGGAACCTTGGCCCGCTCGGTCATGCCCTGCTGCAAGTATCCCAGCCCCAGCTGCACGTAGGCAGCCCGCGCTTCGTCACGGCCCTTGCTGGTCTTCATCGGGTTGTAATCGCCCGACAGGACACAACCAGCACACAGGCTGGCCAACAGCAACAGCAGCGCAAAGCGCAGGGACATAGAGATCCTCTCTTAGTTAGTGTTCGCGGCGTTCTGTGCCAGATCGCTGTCGGCGCTCAACTCACGCACGGCGATGTAACGTTCGCTGCGACGGGTGCGATCCAGCACCTGCCCTACCAATTGACCACAAGCCGCGTCGATGTCTTCACCACGGGTGGTGCGCACGGTGACGTTGAAACCGGCCTGGTGAAGCTGATCCTGGAACCGGCGGATGGCGTTGTTGCTCGGCCGCTCGTACCCGGAATGCGGGAACGGGTTGAACGGAATCAGGTTGATCTTGCATGGAATGTTCTTCAGCAACTCGATCATTTCCACAGCGTGCTCAAGCTTGTCGTTGACGTCCTTGAGCAAGGTGTACTCGATGGTCAGCACGCGCTTCTCGCCCAGTTCGGACATGTAGCGCTGGCACGACTCGAGCAGCATCTTAAGCGGATATTTCTTGTTGATCGGCACCAATTGGTTACGCAATGCGTCATTCGGTGCGTGCAGGGACAACGCCAGGGATACGTCGATGTGCTTGGCCAGCTCATCGATCATCGGCACCACACCCGACGTGGACAGGGTCACGCGGCGCTTGGAGATCCCGTAGCCCAGGTCATCCATCATCAGATGCATGGCGGCCACGACGTTGTCGAAGTTCAGCAGCGGTTCGCCCATGCCCATCATCACCACGTTGGTGATGGCGCGGTCGATGGTAGCCGGAACACTGCCGAAGGATTTGTTGGCAATCCACACCTGGCCGATGACTTCGGCGGCGGTGAGGTTGCTATTGAAGCCTTGCTTGCCGGTGGAGCAGAAACTGCAGTCCAGGGCACAGCCTGCCTGGGACGAAACGCACAGAGTGCCGCGTTTGCCCTGGGGAATGTAAACGGTCTCGACGCAGCTGCCGGACGCCACGCGCACCACCCACTTGCGGGTGCCGTCGCTGGAGATGTCCTCGCTGACCACTTCGGGACCACGGACCTCAGCAACAGCCTTGAGCTTTTCGCGCAAGGCCTTGCTGACGTTCGTCATGGCGTCGAAATCATCGACGCCAAAGTGGTGAATCCATTTCATTACCTGACCGGCACGGAAACGCTTCTCCCCGATTGAGTCGAAGAATTTTTCCATTTCCGGCTGGGTCAGACCCAGCAGGTTGGTTTTAACAGTCGATGTAGTCATGGATTCACCTTCACTCTTTAAGCCAATGCTTAGCGAGTGGTTACTTCAGTAGCTGCGAAGAAGTACGAGATTTCACGAGCAGCAGCGGCTTCGGAGTCCGAACCGTGTACAGCGTTGGCGTCGATGGAATCAGCGAAGTCAGCACGGATGGTGCCGGCAGCAGCTTCTTTAGGGTTGGTAGCACCCATCAGCTCACGGTTCAGAGCGATAGCGTTTTCGCCTTCCAGAACCTGAACAACAACAGGACCGGAGATCATGAAGGCAACCAGGTCGCCGAAGAAACCACGAGCGCTGTGCTCAGCGTAGAAGCCTTCGGCTTCGGCTTTGGACAGTTGCTTCAGTTTCGAAGCTACAACGCGCAGGCCAGCGTCTTCGAAGCGAGTGGTGATCTTGCCGATCACGTTTTTAGCAACGGCGTCAGGCTTGATGATGGAGAAAGTACGTTGAACAGCCATGGTGTAACTCCAGAAACGGTAATTTGCGAAAAATTAAACCCGCGAATTATACGCGGGTTCTTGGGTATTGCCTAACCTGCGAGGACGATCAGTCCAATTCTTCGGCCCAGAGAGTCTGAACCGCCTCCAACACCTTCTCGCCAACACGACCAGAGGTATTGTCGAAATCCGGCAACTCTTTGATCCATTGCTGCAGGTCGACGAAATTGACAGAAAACGGGTCTACACCCGGTTTGGCTTCCGCCAGCTCTTCTGCAATACGTTGAACATCATTCCAACCGTAGCTCATGACAGTCTTACCAGTCAGTGCGGCGCTTCGGCCGCATGGTTAAGCGAATATTTCGGAATTTCGACGGTGATGTCTTCTTCACCGACGATCGCCTGGCAAGCCAGGCGCGACTGGGCTTCCAGACCCCAGGCACGATCAAGGAAATCTTCCTCCAACTCGTCGGCTTCTTCCAGCGAGTCAAAACCCTCGCGAATGATGCAGTGACAAGTGGTGCAGGCGCAGACGCCGCCGCAGGCGCTTTCCATCTCGATGTGGTGTTCGTGAGCCAGTTCGAGGATCGACGTGCCAGGCGCAGCGTCAACGACCATGCCTTCAGGGCAGAACTTCTCGTGGGGCAGAAAAATGACCTGCGGCATCAGATATCCTCGATTTCATTCAGATTGCGCCCGGACAGAGCGGCTTTCACCGTCTGATCCATACGACGGGCTGCAAAAGCATCGGTCACTTGCGACAGACGCTTGGTCTGCTGCTCGATGGCATAACCATCAGTGCCTTTCATCAGTTCGGTCAGTTCCTGCACCTGCAGATCAATGACCATGCGCTCCTCGGCGTCGAGCAAACGCTCGCCATCCGCCTCAAGAGCGCCCTGCACCGCTTCGATCAGGCGCTGCGCATCGACTTGCTGCTCGCGAAGAACGCGGGCGACCTTGTCGTCATTGGCGTGCTGGAACGAATCTTTCAGCATCTTGGCGATTTCGCCGTCGGTCAGACCATAGGACGGCTTGACCTGAATGCTCGCTTCAACGCCCGAGCCCAGTTCACGGGCAGAAACGCTGAGCAGACCGTCGGCATCGACCTGAAAGGTCACACGAATTTTCGCCGCACCGGCCACCATCGCCGGGATGCCGCGCAATTCGAAGCGAGCCAGCGAGCGGCAATCGCTGATCAGCTCACGCTCGCCCTGCAACACGTGGATCGCCATGGCCGACTGGCCGTCTTTATAAGTGGTGAAGTCCTGGGCGCGAGCGACGGGGATGGTGGTGTTACGCGGAATCACCTTCTCCATCAGGCCGCCCATGGTTTCCAGCCCCAGGGACAGCGGAATCACGTCGAGCAGCAGCAGTTCGCCGCCATCGCGCTTGTTGCCGGCCAGCGTATCGGCCTGGATCGCGGCACCGATGGCCACCACTTGATCCGGGTCGATTTCGGTCAGCGGCTGACGGCCGAAGGCTTCGGCGACAGCTTCGCGAACACGCGGAACACGGGTCGAACCACCGACCATGACCACGGCGTGCACGTCTTCCAGCTCGACGCCGGAATCGCGAACGGCGCGGCGGCAGGCTTTCAGGCTGCGGGCGACCATTGGCTCGATCAGCGCATCGAAGGCTTCGCGGGTCAGTTGTGCTTTCCAGTCGCCGTAGGCAACTTCAACACTGTCAGAATCCGTCAGGGCTTCTTTGGCTGCGCAGGCAGTTTGCAGCAGGCTGCGTTGCGCGCCCGGATCGAGGTCGGCGGACAAACCGGCGCTCTCGATAATCCAGCCGGCAATCGCGTGATCGAAGTCATCGCCGCCCAGCGCGCTGTCACCGCCGGTTGCCAGAACTTCGAAGACGCCACCAGTCAGGCGCAGAATCGAAATATCGAAAGTGCCGCCACCCAAATCATAAATCGCGACCAGGCCTTCGGCATGTTGATCCAGACCGTATGCCACCGCTGCGGCGGTCGGCTCGTTGAGCAGACGCAACACGTTCAGACCGGCGAGTTTCGCCGCGTCCTTGGTAGCCTGGCGCTGAGCATCGTCGAAATACGCCGGAACGGTGATCACCGCACCCACCAGCTCACCGCCAAGGGTGGCTTCAGCGCGCTGACGCAATACTTTCAGGATATCGGCGGAGACTTCGACCGGGCTTTTCGGGCCCTGCACGGTGTCGATGAAAGGCATGTGCGATTCGCCGCCGACAAAGCGGTACGGCAGTTGATCGCCCAATTGCTTGACGTCGGACAGACCACGACCCATCAGGCGCTTGACCGACAGCACAGTATTCAGGGGATCGGAGGACGCAGCCAGTTTGGCCGACTCGCCGACTTCGACGCGATCGGCGTGATAACGCACGGCGGAAGGCAGGATGACCCGCCCTTCGGCGTCGGCCAGCGGCTCGGAAAGACCACTGCGCAACGCAGCGACCAGCGAATTGGTAGTGCCCAAGTCGATCCCCACAGCCAGACGACGCTGGTGCGGTTGAGGACTTTGGCCGGGTTCGGCGATCTGCAGTAGGGCCATCGTGATCAGGACTTATCTGTATATCAGGCGTGCGACCGGAGCGGCACTGGGTTAATCGTCGAGGCGCTCTTCTAACTGGCGCACTTCGTAGGTGAGCTTGTCGAGGAACTGCATGCGCCGCATCAGGCGTTCGGCCTGTTCGCGCTGCGCTGCATCATCCCAACAGGCTGCGAAGCTTTCGTTGAGCTCTTCCTGGGCGGTTTTCAGGCGACGCTTGAAGGCCGCGACACCGTCCAGATCGGCACTGTCCTGCAGATCTTCGAGCTCTTCGCGCCATTGCATCTGCTGCAAAAGAAACTCGGGATCGTGGACGGTAACTTCCATCGGCACTTCATGCCCGCTGATGGTCAGCAGGTAACGTGCACGCTGGGCCGGACTCTTGAGCGTCTGGTAGGCATCGTTGAGCCGCGCAGACTGCTCGAGCGCCGACCGCTGCTCGCGCTCGGAAGCATCGGCAAAGCGGTCAGGATGAACGCCGCGCGCCAGCTCGCGATAGCGCGTGGCCAACTGCTCGAGATCCAGACGAAAGCCCGGTTGCAGCTCGAATAAAGCGAAATGACAAGGAATACCCACGACAAGCCTCAGATGTTGAAGCTTTCGCCGCAGCCACATTCACCGCGTACGTTGGGGTTGTTGAACTTGAAGCCTTCGTTCAACCCTTCCTTGACGAAATCGAGCTCGGTGCCGTCGAGGTAGGCCAGGCTCTTCGGGTCGATGATCACTTTCTCGCCGTGACTCTCGAACACCTGATCTTCTGCAACCACCTCGTCGACAAACTCCAGCACGTAGGCAAGGCCGGAACAGCCCGTGGTGCGAACACCCAGACGAATCCCTTCACCCTTGCCGCGCCCGTCGAGGGAGCGTCGCACGTGTCGAGCAGCCGCTTCTGTCATGCTGATAGCCATCGTTGACTCCTTACTCGTCGCCCAATGCTTAGATCAAGCCTTTCTTCTGCTTGTAATCGCGAACGGCGGCCTTGATGGCGTCTTCAGCGAGAACCGAGCAGTGGATTTTCACTGGCGGCAGGGCTAGTTCTTCGGCCAGCTGAGTGTTCTTGATGGTTTCAGCTTCGTCCAGGGTCTTGCCTTTCATCCACTCGGTAGCGAGGGAGCTGGAGGCGATAGCCGAACCGCAGCCGTAAGTCTTGAACTTGGCGTCTTCGATAACGCCCTGATCGTTGACCTTGATTTGCAGACGCATCACGTCGCCGCACGCCGGAGCACCGACCATGCCGGTGCCGACATCAGGATCTTCCGCGTTCATCTTGCCGACGTTGCGCGGGTTTTCGTAGTGGTCGATGACCTTTTCGCTGTAAGCCATGATTCTCAATCCTCACTCATCAGGGCCGCTCTTGAGACCCTGCAACTGCGCTGCGTAAACCGCCGCGTCGCTACAGGATCTGTATCCGGCGGCTTCTATATTTAGTGTGCCGCCCACTCGATCTTCGAGATATCGACGCCGTCTTTGTACATGTCCCACAGCGGCGACAGAGCGCGCAGCTTGGTAACGGCCTCGCAGACTTTCTGCGCGGCGTAGTCGATTTCTTCTTCGGTGGTGAAACGGCCGAAGGTGAAACGGATCGAGCTGTGTGCCAGTTCGTCGTTGCGGCCCAGGGCGCGCAGTACGTACGAAGGCTCAAGCGACGCCGAGGTGCAGGCCGAACCGGACGAAACCGCCAGATCCTTGAGCGCCATGATCAGCGACTCGCCTTCAACGTAGTTGAAGCTCAGGTTCAGGTTGTGCGGAACGCGGGCGGTCAGGCTGCCGTTGACGTACAGCTCTTCCAGGTGCTCGACCTGCTTGTAGAAACGGTCGCTCAACGCCTTGATGCGGACGTTTTCGGCAGCCATGTCTTCCTTGGCCACACGGAACGCTTCGCCCATGCCGACGATCTGGTGAGTCGCCAGGGTGCCGGAACGCATGCCGCGCTCGTGACCGCCGCCGTGCATGGTCGCTTCGATGCGCACACGCGGCTTGCGGCTGACGTACAGCGCGCCGATACCTTTAGGGCCGTAGGTCTTGTGGGCGGAGAACGACATCATGTCGACTTTCAGTTTCTGCAGGTCGATTTCGACCTTGCCGGTGGACTGAGCGGCGTCGACGTGGAACAGGATGCCCTTCGAACGAAGCAGCTCGCCGATGGCGGCGATGTCGTTGACGGTACCGATTTCGTTGTTCACGTGCATTACCGACACCAGGATGGTGTCTTCGCGCAGCGCGGCTTCGATCATGGCCGGGGTGATCAGGCCATCTTCGGTCGGATCGAGGTAGGTGACTTCGAAACCTTCACGCTCCAACTGGCGCATGGTGTCGAGGACAGCCTTGTGTTCGATCTTGGAGGTGATCAGGTGCTTGCCCTTGGAGGCGTAGAAATGTGCCGCACCCTTGATTGCCAGGTTGTCGGACTCGGTGGCACCGGAGGTCCAGACGATTTCACGCGGGTCGGCGTTGACCAGATCGGCCACCTGACGACGGGCGTTTTCGACGGACTCTTCGGCTTTCCAGCCGAACACGTGGGAACGGGACGCCGGGTTACCGAAGTTTCCGTCGACCAGCAGGCATTCACTCATTTTTTGCGCAACGCGCGGATCGACCGGGGTGGTCGCAGAGTAATCAAGGTAAATCGGCAATTTCATGGACTATCTCCTAAATCAGGCTGGCTGGCGTGCCGCTAGCTCTCTGGCTGTCATTCGACGGCGGACGCTTCAATCTTGTCCAGGCGCGGCGCCTTGCCATTGCAACGACGCTGATCCTGACGCTGGGCCACTTCCTGCACCTCACGGCGAGTTACGAGGTCGGCCAAGCTGATACCGCTGAGAAATTCGTGAATCTGCAGGCTCAGGTCGCACCACAGGTGATGGGTCAGGCAGGTGTCACCGGAGTGGCAGTCGCCCTGGCCCTGGCATTTTGTTGCATCGACCGATTCGTTCACCGCATCGATCACCTGAGCCACCTGGATGCCCTGCATGTCGCGGGACAACTGGTAGCCACCGCCCGGACCGCGAACACTGGAAACCAGGTTACTGCGGCGCAGCTTGGCGAAAAGCTGTTCGAGATAGGACAGGGAGATGCCTTGGCGCTCGGAGATATCGGCCAGGGACACCGGCCCGTGTTGCGCGTGCAACGCCAGGTCAAGCATGGCGGTCACGGCGTATCGGCCTTTTGTAGTCAGTCGCATGGACAATTACCACGGAGTTCGGAATGGGCGGGAGTATGCAATTCCCGAGCATTTAAGTCAACTATAAGACCTAGTGCTTTAGTCGGGTTTACCCGCAAAAGAGCGCGCGAATGATAGCAGGGTCTGCGGCCTAATGGCACACCGGTCGGCAGCAGCCCTGCAAGTGCGTCAGTGGAGCTTGGATTCGTCCTTGCCCTTGACGCAGGCAAAGTCTTCTTCACGCAGCTCGGGCAGGTCTTTCGCACAGTAATTACTGCCCAGATCCTTCAGCGCGCCGCACATCCCCTCCAGACGTCCGTCCACCGCTTGCAGGTGATCGAGCAACTGGCCGATGGCGCGCGCCACCGGATCGGGCATGTCTTCGCTGACGCCGTAGGCATCGAAGCCGATCTTCTCGGCCATCGCCTTGCGCTTGGCGTCCGCCTCATCATCGGACTTGACGATGATACGCCCCGGAATCCCCACCACAGTGGCGCCCGGAGGCACTTCCTTGGTGACCACGGCATTGGACCCGACCTTGGCGCCAGCACCCACAGTGAACGGACCGAGCACCTTCGCACCCGCCCCCACCACAACGCCATCGCCGAGGGTCGGGTGACGCTTGCCTTTGTTCCAGCTGGTACCACCCAGGGTCACGCCCTGATAGATCGTCACGTCATCGCCGATTTCAGCGGTTTCGCCGATCACGATGCCCATGCCATGGTCGATGAAGAAGCGTCGACCGACCTTGGCACCCGGATGGATCTCGATCCCGGTGAGCCAGCGACCGAAGTTCGACACCAGCCGTGCCAGCCATTTCAGATCGTTGCGCCAGAGCATGCCGGCCAGTCGATGAATCCAGATTGCATGCATGCCGGGGTAGCAGGTCAGGACTTCAAAAGCGTTACGCGCCGCCGGGTCTCGGTGGAATACGCTCTGGATATCTTCACGCAAACGCTCGAACATCATTAATCCTTCCGCTTAAGGAGCTCGCCACGGGCCGCTTTCTGGGTTTCCGTGAGGATGCCACGCAAAATATTCATTTCCGCCCGGCTGACCGAGCTGCGTCCGTACAACCGGCGCAGGCGCGCCATCAAGTGTCGCGGCTTTTCCGGATCGAGGAATTCGATGGCCACCAGAGTCTGCTCCAGGTGTTCATAGAACCGCTCCAGCTCATCCATGGTCGCAAGCTCTGCGCTTTTCACGGAGGCGACTTCTTCCTTCTCGATCTTGGTCGGCTGACCTTGTGCAGCCAGCCACGCCATGCGCACTTCATAACTCAACACCTGCACCGCCGCCCCGAGGTTCAGCGAGCTGAATTCAGGATCGGAGGGGATGTGCACGTGATAGTGACATCGCTGCAGCTCGTCGTTGGTCAGGCCGGAATCTTCACGACCGAACACCAGCGCAATTTCCGCGCCCTGCCCGGCCTCCTCGACCACTTTGGTCCCGCACTCGCGCGGATCCAGCAATGGCCAGGGAATGCGCCGATCACGAGCACTGGTGCCGAGCACCAGATTGCAACCGACCAGGGCGTCTTCCAAGGTGGCGACGACTTGCGCGTTTTCAAGGATGTCACCGGCACCGGAAGCACGGGCATCGGCTTCGTGATGCGGAAAGACTCGCGGATCAACCAGTACCAGGCGCGACAGGCCCATGTTTTTCATGGCGCGCGCGGTCCCGCCGATGTTTCCCGGATGGCTGGTGTTGACCAGGACGACACGAATATTTTGCAGCACGGCGGGCGCTCTCGGACTCGGCAAAGGGGTGCAAATCTTACAGAACAGCCTACCGTTAAGCTATGAAAGCGAACAGCGACCTTCACCTGAAGAAAAGTTCTGATAGAATGCGCGGCTTTCTTTAACAACCTTAGGTGACACATCCATGCAGCCCATGCTGAATATCGCGCTGCGCGCCGCCCGCAGCGCCAGTGAACTGATCTTCCGCTCCATCGAGCGCCTGGATACCATCAAGGTCGACGAAAAAGACGCCAAGGATTACGTATCCGAGGTCGATCGCGCCGCCGAACAGAAAATCATCGACGCCCTGCGCAAGGCTTACCCGAATCACTCGATCATGGGTGAAGAGACCGGTCTGCACGCCGGCACCGGCATCGAAGGCGAAGAATACCTGTGGATCATCGATCCGCTGGACGGCACCACCAACTTCCTGCGCGGCATTCCTCACTTCGCTGTCAGCATTGCCTGCAAATACCGTGGTCGCCTGGAACACGCCGTTGTTCTGGATCCGGTTCGCCAGGAAGAATTCACCGCCAGCCGTGGTCGCGGCGCTCAACTGAACGGTCGTCGCCTGCGTGTCAGCGGTCGTACCAGCCTGGACGGCGCTCTGCTCGGTACAGGTTTCCCGTTCCGTGACGACCAGATGGACAACCTCGACAACTACCTGGGCATGTTCCGCGCCCTGGTTGGCCAGACTGCCGGCATCCGCCGCGCCGGTTCGGCGAGCCTGGACCTGGCTTACGTTGCTGCTGGTCGTTTCGACGCGTTCTGGGAATCAGGCCTGTCCGAGTGGGACATGGCCGCTGGCGCCCTGCTGATTCAGGAAGCAGGCGGCCTGGTGAGCGACTTCACCGGCGGTCACGACTTCCTTGAGAAAGGCCACGTTGTTGCCGGCAACACCAAATGCTTCAAGGCAGTTCTGACGGCGATCCAGCCGCACCTGCCGGCCTCGCTGAAGCGCTAAGCGTTTCGCGAAACCAAAAAAAACACCCTTCGGGGTGTTTTTTTATGGGCATGAAAAAGCACCCCGAAGGGTGCTTTTCCTATAAGCCATCAGCCAGTTACTGGCCCGGCTCGTTCTGCGACAGGATCAGCTTGCCTTCCTTGTCGACCGGGATCTGGTTGCCCGGATCACGATCCATCCGCACCTTGCCTTCCTTGCCGTCCAGCGAATACCGGACGTCATAGCCCACGACCTTGTCGCTGATGTCATTCACCGTGTTACAGCGAGTCTGGGTCGTGGTGTAGGTATCACGCTCCTGCATACCCTCCTGAACCTTGTTACCGGCGTAACCACCACCGACCGCACCGGCCACCGTGGCAATCTTCTTGCCGGTGCCGCCGCCGATCTGGTTACCCAGCAGACCACCTGCCAGCGCACCGACCACGGTGCCGGCGATCTGGTGTTGATCTTTCACCGGCGCCTGCCGGGTCACCGTCACATCCTTGCACACTTCACGTGGAGTCTTGATCTGTGTTTTGACCGGTTCTACGGCCAGCACTTGCGCATACTCAGGGCCGCTTTTAACCAGGCTGTAGGTGGCAACAGCACCCCCGGCAGTCACACCGACAGCACCCAATACCGCACCAACCAGCAACGACTTGTTCACATGAACCTCCTGACCATCACATGCGGGACGCGCCCGCGCTTCTCCCAGCCTTGGAGCAAAAAAAAAGACGCGAGTTCAACTCGCGTCTTTTTTGACTGACAGCCGGGAAAACGATGGCCGTTATGGACGGTCGTCGACTTCCTTCTCGGTGTTGACCGGCGGAATCAGGTCTTCGGTCGACAGGTTCAGCCAGATCAGCACCACGTTGGCGATGTAGATCGACGAGTAGGTACCCGCCAGAACACCCACCAGCAGCGCCAGGGAGAAGCCGTACAGGTTGTCACCGCCGAAGAACAGCAGCGCCGCAATCGCCAGCAAGGTCGAAACCGAGGTCGCGATAGTCCGCAGCAGGGTCTGGGTGGTCGAGATGTTGATGTTCTCGATCAGCGTGGCCTTGCGCAGAACACGGAAGTTCTCACGCACCCGGTCGAACACGACGATGGTGTCGTTGAGCGAGTAACCGATGATCGCCAGTACCGCCGCCAGCACCGTCAGGTCGAAGGTGATCTGGAAGAACGACAGGATACCCACGGTCACGATCACGTCGTGGATCAGCGACACGATGGCGCCGACCGCAAACTTCCACTGAAAGCGGAAAGCCAGGTAGATCAGGATGCCGCCGAGCGCCAGCAGCATGCCCATGCCGCCCTGGTCGCGCAGTTCTTCACCGACCTGCGGGCCGACGAACTCGACGCGCTTGACGGTCGCCGGGTTGTCGCCGCCGACCTTCTGCAGCGCTTCCGCCACCTGATGGCCCAGCTGCGGGTCTTCACCCGGCATGCGCACCAGCAGATCGGTGGTCGCGCCGAAGTTCTGCACCACGGCTTCGTGATAACCGGAAGAAACCAGCTGCTCGCGCACTTTGGTGACATCGGCCGGACGCTCGTAGGTCAGCTCGATGAGCGTACCGCCGGTGAAGTCCAGACCCCAGTTCATGCCCTTGTGGAACACACTGAAGATTGCCAGCAAGGTCAGAAATACAGTGACGCCGAACGCAAAGTTGCGGACGCCCATGAAGTTGATTGTACGTAACATGGCAGCCCCTTAAATCCACAACTTCTTGAAGTCACGACCGCCGAAGATCAGGTTGACCATCGCGCGGGTGACCATGATGGCCGTGAACATCGAAGTCAGAACCCCGAGGGACATGGTTACTGCGAAGCCCTTCACCGGGCCGGTGCCCATGGCGAACAGGATGCCGCCGACCAGCAAGGTGGTCAGGTTGGCGTCGAGAATCGCAGTGAATGCCCGACCGAAGCCTTCGTTGATTGCACGCTGCACGGTCATGCCGGCGGCGATCTCTTCACGAATCCGCGAGAAGATCAGTACGTTGGCGTCGACCGCCATACCCATGGTCAACACGATACCGGCGATACCCGGCAAGGTCAGCGTGGCGCCCAGCAGCGACATCAGCGCCAGCAGCAGCACCATGTTCACCGCCAGTGCAACGGTGGCGATCAGACCGAAGAAACGGTAGATGGCGATGATGAACAGCGAGACGAACAACATGCCCCACAGCGATGCATCGATACCCTTGGTGATGTTGTCTGCACCCAGGCTCGGGCCGATGGTGCGTTCTTCAGCGAAGTACATCGGAGCAGCCAGACCACCGGCACGCAGCAGCAGCGCCAGCTCGGACGACTCGCCCTGGCCGTTCAGGCCGGTGATACGGAACTGAGCACCCAGCGGCGACTGAATGGTCGCCAGGCTGATGATCTTCTTCTCTTCCTTGAAGGTCTGCACCGCGACGTCTTTCTCGACGCCGTCGACCACTTGCTTGGTGTAAGTGGTGACCGGGCGCTGCTCGATGAAGATCACCGCCATGCTGCGACCGACGTTGCTGCGGGTCGCGCGGCTCATCAGCTCGCCACCGTGACCATCCAGACGGATGTTCACTTCAGGCGTGCCGTGCTCGCCGAAACCGGCCTTGGCGTCAGTCACCTGGTCACCGGTGATGATCAGGCCACGCTCGATCTGGGCAGGAGGACGATTGCCTTCGCGGAATTCGAAAGTTTCGGAAGTGGCTTTCGAAGCACCCGGCTCTGCAGCCAGACGGAACTCCAGGTTAGCCGTCTTGCCGAGAATACGCTTGGCTTCGGCAGTGTCCTGCACGCCCGGCAGCTCAACCACGATACGGTTGGCGCCCTGACGCTGGACGATCGGCTCGGCAACACCCAGCTCGTTGACGCGGTTACGTACCGTGGTCAAGTTCTGCTTGATGGAGTATTCACGGATTTCCGCCAGCTTGGCCGGGGTCATCGCCAGACGCAGCACCGGTTGACCGTTGAGGTCGGCCGGAACAATGTCGAAATCGTTGAAATTCTTGCGGATCAGCGCACGGGCCTGCTCGCGGGAATCAGCATCGCTGAAGCCCAGCTGAATGGCGCCATTGAGTTGCGGCAGGCTGCGATAACGCAGTTTCTCTTTGCGCAACAGGCTCTTGACGTCGCCTTCGTAGACTTTCAGGCGGGCGTCGAGGGCTTTGTCCATGTCCACTTCCAGCAGGAAGTGCACACCACCGGACAAGTCCAGACCCAGCTTCATCGGGTGCGCGGCCACACTGCGCAGCCATTGCGGGGTGGTTTGTGCCAGGTTCAGCGCGACGACGTAGTCATCACCCAATGCCTTGCGGACAACGTCCTTGGCCGGCAGCTGGTCTTCAGCCTTGGTCAGACGGATCAGACCGCCCTTGCCGTTCGCAGCCAGGCTCGAAGCCTTGACGTTGATCCCGGATTCCTTGAGCGCGGTGCTCACGCGATCCAGATCGGCCTGATTGACCTGCAGGGCCGTGCTGGCGCCGCTGATCTGAATGGCCGGGTCATCGGGGTATAGATTCGGAGCGGAATAAATCAGACCGATCGCCAGCACCGCCAGGATCAGAATGTATTTCCACAGAGGATATTTGTTCAGCATCACGCCGCCCGTTATGAACGCGGGGCGCCTTGCGCGCCCCGTCGATTGAGTAGAAGTTGGAACCTTAGATCGCTTTCAGCGTGCCTTTTGGCAGCGTGGCGGCGATGGCGCCCTTCTGGAACTTCATTTCCACGGTGTCGGAAACTTCCAGAACCACGAAGTCATCGGCCACTTTGGTGATCTTGCCGGCGATGCCGCCGGTGGTGACCACTTCGTCGCCCTTCTGCAGGCTGCTCAGCAGGTTCTTCTGCTCTTTGGCGCGCTTGGCCTGTGGACGCCAGATCATCAGGTAGAAGATGACCAGGAAGCCGACCAGGAAAATCCACTCGAAGCCGCCGCCCATAGGCGCTGCAGCCGGTGCAGCCGCGTCAGCCATGGCATTAGAGATAAAAAAGCTCATTTAGCACTCCAGTTGCAAATGTTGAATCTTGGGGTCAGAAAACTCAGTCCAAAGGCGGAACGGGAAGCCCGCGTTTGGCGTAGAAGGCATCGACAAAGGCGGCCAATGTACCCTGTTGAATAGCCTCGCGCAAACCAGCCATCAGCACCTGATAATGGCGCAAATTGTGGATGGTATTGAGCATGCTGCCGAGCATTTCGCCGCACTTGTCCAGATGATGCAGATAAGCGCGGGAGAAGTTCTGGCAGGTATAGCAATCGCAGGTCGGATCCAGAGGCGAATCATCATGGCGATGGAACGCGTTACGGATCTTCAGCACGCCTGTATCAATGAACAGATGCCCGTTGCGGGCATTACGGGTTGGCATCACGCAATCGAACATGTCCACACCGCGGCGCACACCCTCAACCAGATCTTCCGGTTTGCCAACGCCCATAAGGTAACGAGGTTTGTCAGCCGGCATCATGCCCGGCAGGTAGTCCAGCACCTTGATCATTTCATGCTTGGGTTCGCCCACCGACAGACCGCCGATGGCCAGGCCATCGAAGCCGATCTTGTCCAGGCCTTCCAGCGAGCGCATGCGCAGGTCCTGGTGCATGCCGCCCTGGACGATGCCGAACAGCGCCGCCGTGTTGTCGCCATGGGCATTCTTCGAACGCTGAGCCCAGCGCAACGACAGCTCCATGGACACACGGGCCACGTCTTCGTCAGCCGGGTACGGGGTGCATTCGTCGAAGATCATCACGATGTCCGAGCCCAGGTCGCGCTGGACCTGCATCGACTCTTCCGGGCCCATGAACACTTTCGAGCCGTCGACCGGGGAGGCGAAGGTCACGCCCTCCTCCTTGATCTTGCGCATGGCGCCGAGGCTGAACACCTGGAAACCACCGGAGTCGGTCAGGATCGGGCCTTTCCACTGCATGAAATCGTGCAGGTCGCCGTGCTCCTTGATCACTTCAGTACCCGGGCGCAGCCACAGGTGGAAGGTGTTGCCCAGAATGATCTCCGCGCCGGTGGCGACGATGTCACGCGGCAACATGCCCTTGACCGTGCCGTAGGTGCCCACCGGCATGAAGGCCGGGGTCTCGACGGTGCCACGAGGGAAGGTCAGACGACCACGACGAGCCTTGCCATCGGTGGCAAGCAACTCGAAAGACATACGACAGGTGCGACTCATACGGATTCCTCTGGGCCGCGGGGGGCGGGATTACGGGTGATGAACATCGCATCACCGTAGCTGAAAAAGCGGTATCCGTTATCGACCGCGGCTTTGTAGGCAGCCATGGTTTCCGGATAACCGGCGAAGGCCGAGACCAGCATCAACAGCGTGGATTCGGGCAAATGGAAATTGGTGACCAGCGCATCGACCACATGGAACGGCCGGCCCGGGAAGATAAAGATGTCGGTGTCGCCGCTGAACGGCTTGAGCACGCCATCGCGGGCGGCGCTTTCCAGCGAACGCACGCTGGTGGTGCCGACAGCGATGACTCGACCGCCGCGCTCACGGCAAGCGGCGACTGCATCAACTACGTCCTGACCGACTTCCAGCCACTCGCTGTGCATGTGGTGATCTTCGATCTTCTCGACGCGCACCGGCTGAAACGTGCCGGCGCCGACGTGCAGTGTGACGAACGCAGTCTCGACGCCCTTGGCGGCGATCGCTTCCATCAACGTCTGATCGAAATGCAGCCCGGCGGTCGGTGCCGCCACCGCGCCGAGTTTCTCGGCATACACGGTCTGATAGCGCTCGCGATCCGAACCTTCGTCCGGGCGGTCTATATAAGGAGGCAACGGCATGTGGCCGACGCGATCGAGCAGCGGCAGCACTTCTTCGGCAAACCCCAGCTCGAACAGCGCATCGTGACGCGCCAGCATCTCGGCTTCGCCGCCGCCGTCGATCAGGATCTTCGAACCCGGCTTCGGCGACTTGCTGGAACGCACATGGGCCAGCACGCGATGGGTATCGAGCACGCGTTCGATGAGGATTTCCAGCTTGCCGCCGGACTCCTTCTGCCCGAACAGGCGCGCCGGAATCACCCGGGTATTGTTGAACACCATCAGATCGCCCGGGCGCAAATGCTCCAGCAGATCAGTGAATTGACGGTGTGCCAGGGCGCCGCTGACCCCATCCAGGGTCAACAGGCGACTACCGCGACGCTCGGCCAAAGGATGGCGGGCAATCAGCGAATCAGGAAGCTCGAAGGTAAAGTCAGCAACGCGCATGATGGGGTTCGTCTAGCAGGGCCGGAAAGTCTAGCGGAAATATCGAAAATTGACCATGAAACGTGATTGACCAACGGTAGGCACCTCTTTATACTTCGCCGCCATTGAGCCCTGATGGCGGAATTGGTAGACGCGGCGGATTCAAAATCCGTTTTCGAAAGGAGTGGGAGTTCGAGTCTCCCTCGGGGCACCACATAGCAGTATCTGAGAGTCTCTACCAGCCTCTCAGACCCAGAGAAACCGGCCACTTGGCCGGTTTTTTTGTGCCTGTCTGTCTCCCCCTGTCTCCCCTTATCCGTTGTATCCCTGTATCCCTGCTTGTATCCTGAGAAAAATACCGAACTTTGGGATACAAGGATGAAGCGCGCAGACATCAAGCGCCGCCCTCTCGCTGACACGACACTTGCGGGATTGGAGCCGGAATCAAAGGAATACAGGGAGCTGGATGGAAACGGCCTCTACTTCAGGGTTAAACCTGATGGTGGTAAATCCTGGCAGCTCCGCTACAAACGTCCGGCGGGCAATTGGGCTTGGATGGGGCTCGGGGGTTACCCGGAAGTAAGTGGTGCGTTGGCAAGGGACAAAGCTGCCGATCTACGGAAGGTAGTGAGTAGCGGTGCCGATCCCCTAGAACAAAAGCGATCCGCGAAAGCTGCTATCGATGCCGCCAAGACCCGAACCTTTCGAGCTGCCGCTGATGCCTGGCTGAAGGCAAAAGAGGAAAAGGGTCTCGCACCCTCCACCCTCAACAAAATCCGCACCTACCTCGACAAAGACATACTCCCGGCACTGGGCGATAAGCCTCTAGACGAAATCACCCGTACCGACTGCGCGGAACTCCAAGCATCCATCGAAGCCCGGGACGCACACAACGTGGCGGAAAAGTGTCGCACTTGGATCAATCAGATATTCGGGCGAGCCATCGGTTTGGGCCTCACGGAAAACGATCCGGGCAGTCGCCTACGAGATATTGCAGCCCAGGCCCCGAAGACTCAGCAGCATCCTCATTTGCTTGAGCCTGAGTTGGCAGAATTCCTTCAAGCACTCAAAAACACTCCCAGCAGGCTGACGGCCCGGACTGCAGCATGGCTCTGTATCTGGACCGCATCTAGACCGGGCATGGTTCGGTTAGCTGAATGGAAAGAGTTCGACCTTGATAAAGCGCTATGGACGACACCTGCCGCCAAGATGAAGATGCGAAGAGACTTTGTGTGCCCACTCCCTAAGCAAGCGCTTTCCGCTCTAAAAGAACTTCATTGCCTCACAGGTCGTAGTCGCTGGCTGTTCCCTGGTGTGGGCGCTAAGAATCCAACGATTAGCGAAAACACCATCAACAAAGTCTTCGCGACGGTTGGTTACAAAGGTCGCTTGGTTGGTCATGGTACTCGTCACACCGCCAGCACACTGCTCAGGGAACACGGCTGGCCGAAAGAGCATGTCGAAGCGCAGCTTGCTCACAAAGAAGAGGGAATATCCGGGATATACAACAAGGCTCAATACCTTGAGCACCGGGTGAAGATGATGCAGTGGTATGCAGATCACCTTGATGCGTTGGCAAGCGAAAAGGTGATCAAGGGACAATTTGGAAGAGCGGTATGAATGCACTTATCCATACCACCTTCAAAAACCGTGTAACAAGTGTTACTCGTGTAACGATGCCGGCCAAACACCCGGATTCATTGGCCTTCAATCCCGTTACACTCCAGCACGCCATTCCGTACACTCGAAGTAACGCACGCCGATTGTGTAACGTTACATCAGGCCCCTTGCCTGCTGCGGGCAGACACTCCCTCACTCTTGCCCATGGCGCAAAGCTCGCTGGTTACTCTTCCAACCCGCAGGGCGCGGGACAGTGCGTTGCACGTCGAGAACCAATCGCATGATTGATACCCACCCGATCTTGCACTCGGCGCTAACCGCTGGCCTGATCCAATATCTCTCAGAGCAGCCACTCTACGAGTTCTGCAATGAACAGATCACTGACGTGTGCGAGCTGATCAATCAGTGCTGCATTCGCATCCAGACCGGCGATATTAACAGCGACATGAGCAGCATGTGCATCCAAACAACGATGCATGAGGAGGCTATTTTTCAGTACGCCTCAACCGACAAACAAAACCGTCTCGCTCATTGGGTTCGCCAATACAGCAAGTGTCATTCAGCATCGGAACGCGAGGCATATGCAGCCTACGTCATGGCCTGCGCAGTAAAAACGCTGAGCGCCTTAGCTGATTGGATGCGCTCCACCGAACAAGAGGCTTGGTCGCATGTTGCCGAGCCTCCGACGGATTGGCCGTGGGACCTTTATTGTCAGGTTGTGGAAAGACAGGTCGATCCAAACGAACGTATTGAGGCATTGGACCAGTACGTGCTGTTTTTGGAGCCCATAACAGCCCTACCCTGCTTGATCAGTGACGAGCTGACCCCAATCGCTTACAGGGCAATCGAGAACGCTATCCGCACTAAGGGGGGCATCATCAGCGGAATGGAGCGTAACGAAGAGATAGGCGCACGGGATACAGCAATCATTAGGCAAGGTCGACACTACGTGTCTAGCGGAATGTCACGGCGAAACGTGACCACGGCGGTTCACGCCTGGCTGGAACGGGAGGTGTCCAAACCACTCAAACAGCGCGCTGAGTGGGTGACAATGGAAACAGAAAAAGCGCTAACCCGCAAAAGCGTGGAGGGAATCCTCAAGCGCAATTTTGTGGTGTGACCGATATTTCAATGTCATTTCAAATGGAAGTGAACTGCTCACCGCCGACCAATTTCTAGACCATTGCTCTCGTTGTCCAAATCAATCGAGAGCAATACCTATGAACACCTCTGTCACCGATTTTCCCCGCAATACTCCCGCCAACGCCGCCTCACTTTTTGATGCCGCTTCAACTCTAATCCGCATGCGCGAAGTGGAAGGCATCGTGGGGATGAAGCGTTCGACCATCTACAAACTGATGCAACGCACCGACTGCGGCTTTCCCCAGCCCGTCAAACTGAGCAACAGCAACGCACGCGGCGCCCCTGTCGCCTGGGTCCTTTCTGAAGTTCAAGCGTGGGCGCGCAGCCGCATCGAGGCACGTGATCAGGTGGCTGCATGAGCCACAAGACTGCAAACAACGCTTTGATGCACCCCTTTTCGGTGTTGCGTCGGATCGGTTTCTCGTCTCGCGTCATGCAGCGTCTTGAACGCTACCGCAGCCAGCAGGACAGGCAAGGTCGCGTTGTCAGCGTGCTCAGTTGGGCCGACGGCACCTGGTGCGCCCTCTCCCTCCACTGCGAAAAAACCGGGGCCGTGGTCGTCGACGAAGGCCAGCAGATCGACGCGTACGAAGACGCCCGCTCCATGCTCAGCGGCGGATTTCTGCCCCTTCTCTCCCTGCGCTGGGAAGCCCATGCCTGAAACGAAAACGCCTCCGGGGGCGATCCGGAGGCGTTGAGGTCAATCTACATGCACGAACAATTTATGCCGCACCTGAAAAATCCGCAAGCCATCAGCGCAGTTGCACTTTCGAAACACGGACGTTACTCTCTGACCGTCGCTGCAAATTCAGCGACCGGACTTGGCCGTCCGAATCGCAAAAGGCGCACAAGCGCCCTCCATCCGAACGCAGGCGCTTTTTTTGTGCCCGTCGTATCGTGTTATGGCGGCTGTGCGTGGGACACCTTCGGGTGTGCCGGGTCCCTTTTGCCCCGGTCGGCCAACCCGCGTACAGCTGTCACCATTCCTTGCTTGGCCGCAAGCGGTGGCAGCTCCTCAGCAAAAGGAGCTCTACATGCACGCCATCAATCCGTCCAAAATTCGCGCCGCTGCACACCGAGCAATGGCTCTCGCCGCTTTACACGCCAACTCCAGCCTCGCTACACGTCTATCTCGTTACAACGCTCACATGGCCAAAGCCCGCGCGCTCGAAACCGCAGGCGGTGCCCAATGAACAACACCCTGAGTTTTGCCCTGCCCGAAGATCTGCTCTGCGTGAAACCAACCGCAGAAGCCGGCGTACCTATCGACGCCATCACCTGCGCCATCGACCGCGCTGACTCGGTACTCACGCTGCTGGAAGATCACTTCGAAAACGAATCCTCGCGCCTTGCCAATCACATCATCGCCGCCGTCCTCTGGGACGTGCGCGGCACCCTCGGACTGATCAAGACGCTCGCCATGCACGGCGATAACACCTCAACGCCTGCGGTGCAGAAAGGTGGTGCGCTATGAGCATTTCCACGACACCGGGCCACGCTACCTTTTCTCGCGTTAATGCCACCGACCTAAAGCTATTTCGGGTGAATGCCGGAGTACCCGTCGAAGACGCGCTGGAGATGGTGTCGTTGCTGCAGCATCACGCGAACCAGCTCAGTTTCGACGCTGCCATGAGTGACCACGGCGAGCGTTTCAGTTGGCCCGCCCTATACCTGGGCGAGATGGCCAAAGCGCTGATCGACGACATCAACGATGCGCTTTTTCTGCCGAGGGCTGACACATGAGCCAACGACCGAACAACGCTAAACGTCCGAGCTTTGCCAACGTGAAAGCCGCCGCGCTGAAAGACATTGATCGTGTCTTGTCGCACTGGCTGCCCAACGGCAAGCGCGTGGACGGCGGCAAGGAATACACCGCTCCGAATCCGACTCGCAGCGACAAGCGTGCCGGTTCGCTCAAGGTCAACTTGAGCAAGGGCACATGGGCGGATTTTGCTACCGGCGACAAAGGCGGCGACCTAATCGATCTGGTGCGCTACTTGGACGGTGGCACCGACGTCGAGGCTTGCAACAAGCTGGCCGACCTCCTAAACGTCGCGCCGGGCGCCGCCAAGACAATGGCAGCACCGACCAAGCCCAAGGCGCCGACATGGAACGCCATCCAGCCGATCCCGTCCGAGGCCATGAACAAGTGCCCGGCTAAGCACCGTGAACACGGCGTGCCATCCAAGGTGTGGATCTACCGCGACGTGCAGGGTCAGCCGCTCATGGCGCTGTATCGTTTCGACCTCGGCCCGGATGAAGACGGCAATCCGAAGAAGGTCTTTGCACCGCTGACGTGGTGTCAGCGCGCCGATGGTCAAACCACGCAATGGCGCTGGCAGGGTCTGCCGGATCCACGTCCGCTGCTGCGCCTCGATGAAATGGCCGAGCGCACTGACGCACCGGTGGTTCTGTGCGAAGGCGAGAAAGCTGCCGACGCTGCCACCGAACTGCTGCCGAACTACGTGGCAACCTGTTGGCCGAACGGTTCCAACTCCTGGCACAAAGCCGACCTGACGCCGCTCAATGGACGCGACGTTGTGTTGTGGCCGGACAACGACGACAGCGGTAAAACATGCATGGCCACCGTTGCCGAAAAGCTGCGCGAAATCGGCGCCGCTTCGGTCCGGGTCATCGCGCTGGAGGTGTTCAAACGCAAGCCGACGCTGAAGAACGACCGCGCCGCGTTCGCCAAAGGTGGTCAATGGAACGACGGCGACGATGCCGCCGATGCGCTCAACAAAGGCTGGACCGCCGGCCACTTCGCCGAACTGGCAAGCAGCGGCGAGCTGTTCGGTGTGATTGAGGAAGCGCCGGTAGTTAACCAGGTGAAAGCCGAGTCGGAACCGGAACCGAAACCAAAAGCACCGGCCAAGCGACCGGCAAAATCGAAAAACGATCTGATGCCCGGTGGCTTTCGACTGACGCCCGAAGGCGTGTTCTATGCCGGCGACGACGGTGAGGCACGCCCGGTGTGTTCGCCGCTGGCAATCCTTGCGCGTACTCGTGACGAAAAGGGCCACAACTGGGGCTTGCTGGTCGAGTTCGACGACCCCGACGGCACCAAGAAACGCTGGAACATCCCGGCGCGCACCATGACCGGTGACTTCGGTAAAGACGTACTCGGCCCGCTGGTGGACATGGGTTTACGTCTGGCCGGCAGTCGCTCGGGGCGCAATGCCCGCAACGATTTGCAGAGTTATCTGGGCGGCTTTGACAGCGCGCAACGGGCGCGTCTGGTCACTCGTTTGGGTTGGCATGACAACGCCTTTCTGTTGCCCGAGCAGCAGGTCGGCATGCACGCAGAACACCTGCACTTCTACGAGGCCGGCGCGCAACTTCCGCCGATCAGCGAAGCGGGCACGTTGGAACAGTGGCAACAGCAGATCGGCGCGCTGTGCATCGGCAACCATCGCTTGGCGTTTGTCGTCGGCGTGGCTTTTGCCGGTCCGCTGCTGCACATGCTCGGCCATGAATCGGGTGGCTTTCACCTGTACGGCGATAGCTCCGGTGGCAAGACCACGCACCTGCAAGTTGCCGCCTCGATCTACGGCGGGCCGCGTCTGGTGCGCTCGTGGCGCTCGACCGACAACGCGCTGGAGTCGATCGCTGCCGCGCATTCCGACGGGCTTCTGGTGCTCGATGAAATCGGCATGTGTGATGCCCGGATCATCGGCGAGACGGTGTACATGCTCGGCAACGGCACCGGCAAAGCCCGCGCCAATGATCGAGGCCAAGCGGGCCGACAGGTGCAGGAGTGGCGCTTGTTGTTCCTCTCTACCGGCGAGAAGACCTTGGCGCAGCACATGGCTGAAGCCAACAAGGAACTGAAAGCCGGCATGGAGGTGCGCATGCTCGCCATTCCGGCCGATGCCAGCAAAGGCCTTGGCATGTTCGACACACTCAATGGTTTCGAAGACGCCGCCGCTCTTTCCGACGCACTCAAGGCGCGCGTGGCGAACTACTACGGCACCCCGCTTACCGCGTTCCTGACCGCGCTGTGCGAACCCGGCAAGCGCCACGGCTGGGCAGCGATCCTGCGGCGCACGCTGGAAGGCTTTATTGCCCAAGCGCTCCCCGCCTCTGCCAGTGGACAAGCACACCGTGCTGCGGCGCGCTTCGGCCTTGCAGCGGCCGCTGGTGAGCTTGCCACCGCTATGGGCATCACTGGATGGCCGGACGGCACGGCTACCACCGCCGCTCGGGTGTGCTTGAACGCGTGGCTCCATGAGCGCGGTGGCGCCGGTAACTTCGAGGGCGATGCGATCTTGGCGCGGCTGCGCCAGGTCATCGAGCGTTTTGGAGAAAGCCGCTTCACCCGCTGGGAGTCAGCAGCGGCCAAGATCGATGAACACGGCCCGCGCACCATCGACCGCCTCGGGTTTCGCAAAACGTTGGAACACGGCATGGGCGACACCATGCACACCACCAACACCTACTACGTGCTGCCCGAGGCGTGGCGCTCAGAGATTTTCCGGGGCATGAACATCAACGCTGTGAACAAGGAGTTGTTGCAGCGCGGAGTGCTGGAGCCGGCCAGCGATGGGAAGGCATCGAGTCTGGTCCGGTTGCCCGGGCTTGGGCCTCAGCGCTGCTACATCGTGAAAAGGATTCCAGGAACGGATGAGAGCGAGGCTCGGGCCGCCTGAAGGCACGTCCGCTGATCGAGGTAGCGCCGGCTTATTCCCGGCCTCGCCAGCCGCTCATTCAACCCAAATCCAATTTTTGAAGGAACAAGACAGATGAACGAATTCCAAGCTTCTACTGAACAACACGAACTGCTGGCCGGCCGCGAGAACAACTGGCTAGCACTGCCGGTTTCGAACAGCACTGCCGCGACAGGTCATTGTGACAAGAAGCAGCGGTTGATCGATGAGATCAACCAACTGACCGCCCAACGCAATAAGCATCTGAGCGACGCTGAACAGCACCACACCAAGATCGCGCCGTTGGAGGCGCTATTGGAAGGCGAAGAAGTCATCGAGGAGGAACGGCTGACCGAAATTCGCAAGGAGCACAGCAGCCTGAAAGTTCCTTACGACGCCAGTAAACACCGTGCCTGGCTGCTCGATGCGAAGATCACTCGCCGCGAGAAACTACTCAATCATGAAACCCTGATGGCGGGTTACACCGAGTCGATGGCGAACTGGAAAGCCGACGAACAAGAACTCAACGAAAAACGCGACAGCCTCAGCACCCGCCTGGCGCAGATCCATCAGCAAGCCGAAGAGGACATGACCAAGGCCCGGCAAGCCGAAACCGATGCCGCCACCGCCTACGCGCAGGCAGTGGCCTGGGGCGATACCGAGGGCGAAAAAAACGCCAATGCCGACGCACAGAAGGCCGCGAAAAATCTAGCGACGGCGACCGAACACAATCGGCGTCAACACCTGATCATCACAGCACTGGAACAAGAGCTGGCCATTGTCGACCAGCACATTGCCGAGGCGCAAAGGGAACATCAAACCATCCAGAGAACAGCCATGTCGCTGGCCCGGACAGTGTTGGAGGAACGGTGGAACGAACAAGCGCAAGCGCTGATGGAGTTGGGCGGCAAGCTGTGGAATGTGCAAGGCATGTTGGGAGGGGAACACCTCAGCCTGATGAAGTTAGTGCTTCCACAAGAAGGCGAAGACTTCCACAGCTGGACCTGGCGCGAACTGTTGGATCGATCCGGCAAGTACAGCGTGCAAGACATCCTCTCGCTGTAACTCGCTTAACCACCGAAACAGCCTACGCAGGTAGGCTGTTTGAACCACCACAGGCTACAAAATGATCATTCAATTTGACCTTAGAAACACCCCCAACTGGAAAGAACTACTGAAAGCACGAATAGTCTCCTTAAAGGAAATGCTGGAATTCGTGGACAAACCCCGCATAAAAACGAAAGTCGAGATTCTCACCGTAAAATTGATCAAGGCGGAGATCATCAGCATCCGAGAGTATCTGAAACTTTCAGAATAGCGCTGAACTTATTAGCCGAACGAGCATTCAAACAGTCATCAAACGAACATAGGAAACGAACATGTCTAAACTTGCCGAATACCGTCAGCTGGAAAAACACCTCGCCGAGCAGCTCCAAGCACTGGAAACTATGAAGAGCGACGGTGCACTGAAAAAAGAGATTGAGTTCGAGACCAAGCTGCGCGAACTGCTGAATCAGTACGGCTTCAGCCTCAAGCACATCATCAACCTGCTGGATCCACAAAGCACGAAGCGCGCGCCTACGCCGGCCGCGGGACCGGGCAAGCGCAAACCTCGTGAGCTGAAGGTCTACAAAAACCCGCATACCGGTGAAGTGGTTGAAACAAAAGGCGGCAATCACAAGACGCTGAAAGAGTGGAAATCCAAGCATGGCGTCAATGAGGTAGAAAGCTGGTTGACTAAATAACACCCAATAAGAAAAGGCCTCTGCAGAGGCTTTTTTTTCACATCTAACCAGACAACTTTTCCAGTAAACCTCAAGGTTAGTTTGCTTTGTTAACTCGATACCTATTTCAAGATAATACTGCAATAGCTAATGATCGATTTGCGCCCCCCCTTTCAGTAAGTTATCGATAACCGCTTCCAAAGCTTTAAATTGCTATAGGCACCTCTAAGAAAGCTCTTGATAACTGGTTTTTAGGAATCTTGCAACTTTTGTGAAAGCAGCTCGTTTCAAGCCTACCAGATCCAATCGAAGACGCGAATTGATATCTACATCATGTATTTTGTCGCTATTAAGCGTCAGGATATATTGTTTTTGCGCAAAGACATCCTCATTATCGCTGAGATAATTCAAGCTTTTAATAAGCGTATCATAATCGACATCAAAGATATTATCATGCACCAACAAACCAGGATGACGCCTACCTGTTTCAGCATTTATAAGCAATCCGATATCGTACAGAAAAACTTTCTCGCGCTCGTTACTATGACTCCCATCATCATATATACGCAGTTCAAACTTTATAATTTCTTTCTTTTTTGTAACTTCCACTTCAAAGGAGCTCAGGCGATTTCCAGCAACATTCTCATGTATATCTAGAATAGTCTTCTCCAGAGAGTCGATCACGTCAGACGAGTTAACTACCAAGCTGTCTAGCAGAAAAATCAGTCCATCCCGCTCATTGGTTTTTTCCTTCTTTTCACGCTCATAATCAGCGAGCTTCTTAATAAACGCGGAAAGGGATGCGTGATCCTCTACCTTTCTTTGATAAGCCGCAATAGTTTGTCGAAGGTTTTTCAGAGCGCCCTTCTGGTCAATGAGTGAAAGCTTTTCTCTGTACAGCCGGTCAAGCCGAAGAATTTTTTCACCTATGTCCTTGAGGCTATCTTCAAGCTCCCTCCGCCGCCCATCAATCAACGTTTTTTGGAAGTGATCAATTCTCTTCTTGAACGCCGTAACCTCTTCAATTTGTTTTTTTATAAGAGTACCGAGACCCTCTTTGAACTGATTGTAGAGTTCAGCAACCTCATGTTCATCGATATAGTTATCACCTCGAAACAATTTTATTTTCGAAAGTTCGGTCTTGATAACTGCCTGTCTTGATCGAAACGCATCCAACTGCGTTTCAATTTCAATTACTTCATCCTTTACAATATCATAGCCTTCAACATTCTCAAGACGCTCCATTTCTTGATGTATTCTCTCAACCTGACTGGTCAACTCATTTAAATCAGCCTTAGCCTCGGAAACGTTTTTTCCCGTGATGGCGACAATATTTTCTTTTGCTTTAGAGATGGCCTTCCCTGTTTTATCTATCTCCCCTAAAAGACTTTTTGCCTGCTTGTAAGGCTTTGGATCAATATTTAGTAAAAAAAGATGAGGTGTATAATCCGGCGGAATATTTTTCTCCGTATCAAAGCACTTGATAATAGACTTAAACTCTGACCGCTCGTCTCGTATCAGCGGGCCTAGCATGGAGCGGAAAGAGGGAATACTTTCATCGTTGGAGGATCCAAACAGCAATGCGGTTAGATATCTAGTGGCATCCTCAATATCGTTGCAAGCTCTACTCTCGCCATCTACGATCAACATCGGGCACTTATAGCTTTCGATACTCCTTTTAATTGTCACACACCTACCATTAATTTCGAAGTCCACGCAAATCAGTGTACTATGGGGAAATGCTTCGTTTGGAATCAGGGAAACCCTGCTATCTTCATGACGCTTTAATAAGCCATAGTTAAGAAACTCAACCGCCATCGACTTGCCGACGCCGTTAGTTTTAACGTTACCCTCTGTAGTTTCACCAAGAATTAGATTAATCCCATCTTGAAATACAATCGGATCAAAAACTTGGGGCTCGCTATATAGCTTTCTTATCTTTAACATTTCGCGACCAGATATGGTTCATGAAAATCAATTATATCCAAGGAGTATAAAAATAGCATCGCGTAATAGATACTTCTAGCGTTAATTCCGCCAGCTTTAGCCATCGCCTTAGCAATGTCAAAAATGCTCACCTGGGACTCTTCAGACTCACGAAGTAGTTTCAAAATTTCAAAACCGAGCACGGGCGCTGATTTTCGCAAGTCGTCGTCTTTAGAAAACAAATTAGGCAAGTGGCACCTCCTTAAGCGGAAATATATTACACTTTACTAGCTGGTCTATTACATAAAACTTTGCAGCCCCAGCATCAAAAGCATAGCCATTGCCTCCCAAAAGGACCTTAAAACTCTCAATTATTTTATTGAGTGCTTTTTGGGGATCGCCACCGCATTCCGTCAAAACAGCGTCGCTGTATTCCTTCAGATAGTTAGCAGCTCGCCGCAATTTAACCTGTCCAAAGTCAGATTCTTTCTTAACAGCCTCTAACACAGCACCATATTCAACATAGCCGTCATTATACATCTCAACAAGAAACTCAGAGTGCTCCTGAAACCGCTTGAATATTTTTCTATCTGGATCAGGCTCCTCAATGTAGCCATTCCCCGCACCCGCATGAGTTTCATCACTGATATATTCTATGATACCGAGCACGGTTAGAACCTCGTTCGGCAAAGATTTCTGTACCGGCAAACAAAGTTCAGCATCGAGATAAGCTGCAACAGACCTTAACTTTTCAAGATCACGATCGCTATTTATTTTTTTAATTAGATCCTCTACATCAAGAATATCTTTCTTTGTATCAAGAACATATTCCGACCCGCCAATGGTCGGAGCCTCGTGATTGGACTTCTTGACAATATTAATAATTAGCAGCTTGTCGAATTTTTTATGCAGCCCTTTTTCTACAAACTTCTCCACAGTGTACCTTGTTTTACTCAGGGCAGACGTGGACGTCACCTGTATAGCAACTCTGTTCTGTTCGTCACCCAAATCGATGGCAGCCGCATTCGGATCAGCGATATTTATATTCTTTAAACTATAGCCATAAACCAGATTCAACAGACCACAGTAGAAGTCCTCAGCGCCATGATTAATATCCGTCAGGCTCAAACTATTTTGATACTCAACCTGCGTCTTCAACCAGGAAAGCGCCTTGATTATGCTCTTCTGATAATCAATTCGATTCATAAATAATCAACATCCATCCCTTGATGATCATAAACTTCTATATATCGGCGGTAGCGCGATTGAGCAAGTCCTAATATTAGTACCGAAGGTATTTTCACTGAATTTTGATTTCACCTTCATTTTAGTCGTTGTGAGGCCCAAAAACATGCGTGAACGACCGCTGTGAGTCAGACGGTAGATCCTTGTCACGAATGGCAGTTATAAGCCAGAAGCGACCGTTCTTTCTAGGCCCTACGCGAATTTAAGCTCTCCCGCAAAAATCAATAAATATTTGCAACCCACATTGACGCTACGTTTGCGAATACAGCTTTGATAGATCTCTCATCCTCAGCCCTATGCGGATGGGCCACCTTTTCAGGCTGTTCGAGCCTGCTACGGGCGCAGCGCAGTCGTTTCAGCCAATCGGCTCTCTCCATAATGGCATCTTGACTATAGTACCTGGCGAGCGTGCATTCTTGCTGTCTGCACAGTGCTGGATCTTGCCTGGATCAATTGAATCAAAGGAGAAACCTGTGGCACGAATTCGCAAGATCGAGATCCAGAACTTCAGGTCCATTCGGGCACTGACTTGGCAGCCTTCTCCAGGTTTGAATTGCCTGATTGGTCCAGGGGACAGTGGCAAGAGTACGATTCTGGATGCCATCGACATATGTCTGGGAGCTCGAAGAAACGTATCGTTTGTTGACACCGACTTCTATCGACTGGGTGTATCCCAGCCCATTCAAATCACTTTGACACTCGGAGCGTTGTCAGACGCGTTAAAAGACCTGGATGCTTACGGGCATTACCTACGCGCTTACGAGCCATCGACAGGCATGGTGGATGAAGAACCACAGCAAGGGATGGAGACTGCCTTAGTCCTTCGACTCACCGTGCATAGTGACTTGGAGCCGGCCTGGACACTAGTCTCGGCTCGTGCGCAGATGCTGGGCTTAGAGCGCAGCATCGCATGGAAGGAGCGGGTAGCCTTGGCGCCTGCCAGACTGGGCACGTATGCCAGCTCCAATCTGTCCTGGAATCGCAGTTCCGTCCTCAATCGGCTTTCGGACGAGCGACCAGAGCTTACGGCTGAACTGGCCCGGGCCGCACGTGAAGCAAGGCTCAATTTTGGCGATCAAGCGGGAGCGCAGTTGGGCAATACGTTGCAGACGGTGGCCCGAACTGCGACAACCCTGGGTGTTCCTGTTGGCGGAGCGGTCCAAGCGCTGCTTGATGCTCAAGCGGTTTCCATTGGCGATGGTGCGATAGCTCTTCATGACGCTGCCGGGGTGCCTTTGCGTGCCTTGGGTACCGGCTCATCGCGGTTGCTGGTGGCTGGCCTCCAACGCGAAGCAGCGCAGCGTGCGTCGATTGTGCTTGTCGATGAGGTGGAGTACGGCCTTGAACCTCACCGGCTCACTCGGCTGCTTAATTCGCTTGGAGCAAAGGACAACACTGTGCCGCTGCAGGTGTTCATGACCACGCATTCCCCGGTTGCAGTGCGCGAACTCAGCGGCAACCAGATCTTCGTCGTCCGGAAAAGTGCCGATGAGGCTACCTGTGCCCTGCAAGTCGGCGTGAACGACGATATCCAAAGTACAGTCCGCGCCGACCCGGAAGCATTCCTAGCGCGCAACGTCATCGTGTGCGAAGGGGCGAGCGAGGTCGGCTTTATACGCGGACTGGACCACTACTGGACCTCAATCAATGGCGTTTCGATGCTCGCGGCCGGCACGGCTTATGTGAACGTTGGCGGCGGCGAACCCGACCGATGCTTCGTACGGGGTCTCGCCCTGCGGCGCCTGGGGTACCGAGTATTAGTCCTCGTCGACGCAGACAAACCTCCAACTGACGCAGTCGTTCAGGCCTATACAGCGTCCGGTGGGGAAACCATGACCTGGCGGGTGGGGCGTGCGTTGGAGGACGAACTTTTCCTTAGCCTGCCCGACCTCGCCATCGACGCTCTGCTTCAAAGAGCAGTTGAACTGGTCGACGAGGATTTGGTGGCCGCCCACATTCAATCGCATTCGCAAGGGACCATCACGCTTGCAGGCATTCGCGCGCTGCGCCTTGCCGGCACTCCGTATACAGCAGAAATGCGCCAAGCCCTCGGCTTGACCTCCCGCCATCGCAAGAACGGCTGGTTCAAGTCCGTCACCAAATTCGAAGACGTTGCCAGGGATATCGTCGGCCCTCACCTTCCTGCCGTGGAAGCTGGCTTTGCTGCGCTGGTCAACCAGCTGTACGGATGGGCTCATGCCTGAGTTTGATTTGCGAGCCGTCCGTTTGGGCACCATTACGGCACCTGCGGGCTGTGGTAAAACACAGATTATCGCCGACACCCTGATTCAGCATACGGGTCGCAAACCGGTACTCATCCTAACTCACACCAATGCTGGAGTTACCACGTTGCGTCTGCGGATGCAGCGCGGAAATGTCCCGTCATCGGCGTACCGCATCGCAACGCTAGATGGATTTGCCATGCGCTTGGTGAGCTTCTTTCCGGCGCGCAGCGGCCTACCGGCTGATACCTTGGAGCTGAGAAACCCCGGTGGGGACTATCCCGCCATCCGTGTGGCAGCCCTCCACCTGTTGCAAGGCGGACACCTCAATGAGACGCTGGGAGCCACGTATGCCCACGTTATCGTTGACGAGTACCAGGACTGCAACCTGGTTCAGCACTCTTTGGTCACGGCGCTGGCCACCGTGTTGCCGACCTGCGTCCTTGGCGATCCAATGCAGGCTATCTTCGGTTTTGGCGGAAACCAGTTAGTCGACTGGAATGTGCATGTTCTGCAGCAGTTTCCTCCGATCGGCGAGCTCAACCGACCTTGGCGATGGATTAACGCCGGGACGCCGCAATTGGGCAATTGGCTTTTGTACTGCCGACGCGTCCTCCAAGCAGGTGGCAGTGTCGACCTACGGTCGGCACCTCCTGAGGTCACATGGGTTCAACTGCATCCCGCCACCGCCGACCGCCAGCGCCTGGCCGCGGCGTTGACGCGCTCGATAACCCCGGATGGACAGGTCCTGATAATCGGCGACAGTCGCAATCCCAGAGGACGTCGACAAATGGCCAGCCAAACCCCCGGAGCCACAGCGGTCGAGCCGGTTGATCTTGCGGACCTGACCAGTTTTGGCCTTACGTTCATCTTAGAAGCACCTGATGCTGTCACGCGGCTGGTTCACTTTGCTGCCGAAACGATGACGCAAGTTGGCCTCTCCACCCTCTTGCCTAGATTGGACAGCCTGCGCAGGGGTACAGCGCGAACACCACCGACGCCCACCGAGGTAGCGCTCTTGACCTTCGCTGCCACGCCGACATACCCACTGGCCGCAGAAGCACTACGTGCATTGATGCGCCAAGACAACTCACGTGTATATCGCCCTGACGTTCTGTATGGCTGTCTGCGGGCTTTGCAGTTGGCGGCCAGCGGCAACTGTACCTTCTCCGCCGCCACCATTCGCGAGCGAGAGCGTAATCGCCACGAGAGCCGACCATTAGCTCGCCGCGCGATTGGCAGCACACTACTTCTCAAAGGCCTGGAGGCCGAGGTTGCCGTCATTCCCTCCCCCGAAAACATGGATGCCCGACATCTCTACGTCGCCCTGACGCGCGGGTCTAATAGGCTCGTTGTGTGCTCAGCGGTGCCAGAGTTAGTACCGACGCGGAACTGAGAGAAAGCTCCAGCTCTCATTTCTTACGATGGTAGAGCGAATGACAACTTTTTCTCACCCAGTTTTACGTTGCCACGACAAACATCGTTTATGGTCGCTAGCAGTCGATCTGAGTTAGACAATCACTGGCAAACAACAGCAAGCAAAAGGAGTACCGCTCGAGCTCAGCGTTACACGCGCTGAGTCGGTAACACAGTTCTCTATCTACTCGCCGAGGCAGTGTTACTCATAAAATAATCAATATTTACAACAAGTTATAGAAATCGTTACACCCGTAACCTACGTAACACGCCCTTGAGGAGCTACACCCCATCTCCCCGGAAATGTCGATTCCCCCAGCGCAGGTCAGATGCAGCCGACAAGCTGTCGCCGGGGACCCTGAGCCTTTCCGAATGACACGGGGCATGAAACCCGCCGAATCTTGTTAGCGGGAGAACTCCCAGCTTAGTGAACAGGTGAACCCGGTGAACTGCCTGTTCACCTGTGCATCTGCACTACGAAACAATCGATCCAAGGCCACCATTACCGGTAAGGTAACGATGTCCTTTTTTCTTCACGATCCTTTCAATTTCAACGTTGAAATTTCAGTAAGCTGCAGCATCTCCCGCTACCACAGTCCCGCGGGTTTCCGACCCCGTGTGGACGAGAAAGCCTCAGGGTCCCCAGCGGTTTTTTGCACATGGGCCTAGCAGGCGGCATGTAATGGACAGGCACACGATGACTGGATAGCCTCAATTCCCAGCACGTTGGTAGGTGCACTCAGTGGGGAAGCCGAAATGAGCGATATTTATTCGAATGCAGTCGACTCTTTCCGAATCGGAATCGAGCACTTCTTGAAAGAGCCGGGGTACTCCAGTAGGAAACACGCAATCCTGACGATCTTCCATGCCATAGAGCTGTTGCTTAAGGAGCAGCTGTACCGCACCAATCCGATTTTGATTTATAGGAACATCGACGCAAAAATTACCGACGACTCGCAGACGGTAGGGATCAAAGAGGCGCTCGCCCGACTGGAGAATGTCGGCCAAGGCTTACACAAGGATCCTCAATCCGTCATTGAGCGAATCCAAAAGAGAAGAAACCGCATTGAACACCACCGCTACGACCACAAAGAAGAAGACGAAGCGATAATTTCAGAGTCTCTGCAGTTTATTTTTTTCTTCGTCGAAGGTGTTTTGAAAGAAAAACTGGAACGGGACATTCAGCCTACGACGCTTCGGCAGATACGGGGTTTGATTTTTAACCGGCAGGATCTTGAATGGATCGCCATGCATCGACTGGAACAGTGGATCAACGACACCTGGCCTGATTGGAACGAGGAAGATGGGGACTCACCGGATGAGTTCGAGGGGACGTTGGACTGTCCTGTTTGCTACCAAACCTACCTAGTGATCGACCATCTCAAAACTCCCTTCTGCTTCCATTGCAATACGACGGTTGACGCAAAGCTATGCGATTGTGGCTTTACTCACCTTTCCACTGAAAGGTGCCGTCACTGCTAATGAATAAAGACTGCTGCTAATATCGACGCTGGATTTACTCGGAGGCGATCTGCTTTTTACGGCAGTAGCTGTAAGCATGTATCCCTCCCTGTATCCCTAACCAACAAATCGCCTTGCAGACCTTGAATTATATGAATTGCACGAGTCTCCCTCGGGCACCAAAATCAAGAAAGGTCTTGCTTAGCAAGGCCTTTTTTTTCGTCTGTCGGAAAGTGCCGCTGGCCCTCCGGCGAGATCTCACACAGGTTCACCCCATGGAAACGTCACTGGAAACCGTCGCCCTGTTCTCCCTGAAACTCGCGTACGAGGAAGAAGGCCTGAGCCCGATTCTGCGGGATGACATGGTCATGGGCGACTATCAGAAAGACGTGTTCGAATTGCTGGTGCGCCGAGGTGATGTCGAGACGATCCAGTTCAAGATGAACGAATGCCTGGCGCTGGCGATGGATGCGTTGGGTGGCGTCGAGAAACCGTTGGGGCGGGAACTGCACAAGTTGTCGATCGAATTCGGTCAGGCGCAGTCGCTGGAGCAGCTGGATCAGCCGCTCCTCGCGCTCAAGGGTTATTTGAAGGACATTCTTTAAGCTACGCAGATGAAGAAAGTGGCGCGAAGCTTCTATTTTGATATCTTGCCGTCCACTCGCTAGAGGCCTGTCTCCGCCTCTGTTATCGCGCACTCGGGAATAGACCAAAATGGATGCTGTGTTGTGTTTGCTGGTGATGGCTGGAACCTGGCTGTGGGTGGTGAAGCAACGGGGTGAGTGGAACCTGTTACTGGCCAACCTTGCCGGCGCCGGAAGTGGCGTGGTTACCGGCATTGTGTTCACGCTGATTTACGACGCAGTCATTGGTACGTCAATGGCGACACCCAATCTGAATCGCAGTCTGGTGGTGTTCATCACCAGCGCGGGCGTTCTGGCGGGGGTATGGCTGTGGATTGCCAATCGCCGTCAACCCGAACATCCGGTTGCACGTCAGTTGCTCGGCGCGGTGTGTGGCCTGGCCGCGGGCATGGCGACCCTGCTGTTTCTGGCGGTGAATTATTTCCCCCAGACGTGACTGGACGGCGTGACTGTTTTGCGGTCAGCGCCGAGCCTTCAACACCCGAATCTCAGTAGGAAACCCATCCGCCCCCACCAGTTTCTTCCAGCCCACATACTGAAACTCGCCGCGCTCATCGATGTAATCGCCCTTCTCCACCGACCTGCCGCCGACAATCGCCACGCGCTTTTCCTCACCACACCCGCCATCCGACGGCCGAACGGTGTAGATCACATACGGCTTCACGTATTGCGTGGCGCGAAAGTATTGGCCGCAGACTTCATCGACGGTAATCATCATGGTTTTCAGGCGTGCTTCGCCGTCCATGTCTTCGTGGAGTTTGAGGAAGGAGATTTCGCCGACATCGCTGTAGCCGAGTGAACGGGCACGTTGGTATTCGGGGGAGTTCTGGTGGGCGATCCGGCCTTGCTCGGCAGCCTGGTTCATTCTGTCGGCGAACTCGGCTTTGCCACGGGCAATCATCGCATCGGCCTCGGCCGCCACGTTTTCGCATTGAGCGAATTCCCCGGAGGCGAGGTACTGGGGAGGCAGGTTTGGGCGGTGCTCATTCATGCTCCCCAGGCTGTTCTCCAGATCGCCCGTCACCTCAAAGGCGCCGGGCACGCGACCGCTTTGGACGTCGGCCATTTTTTCCTGCATGCGCTGACAGTTGGCGAGGTAATACTTCCAGCTGTTTTCCGGGTGCTCTTTCCAGGCAGCGAATGCCGGAGTCAGCGTGGTAGCAAGGACGAACGCACAAAACAGACGGCAGGTTTTGAGAGCAGGCATGAGTAGTCCATTACGGAGATGAAGTCAGTGGCGCGACGCTACTATTTTGCTATCTTGCCGTCCACTGTCGAGCAAGCTGCCAAGGGCCTGATCAACACCGATTCCGAAGGAAGAATGCGATGGAAATAGCCGTTATGTTTTTTGCCTGGGCGGCCATGTGGGTATGGGTCGTCAGGCAACGTGGTGCCTGGAATCTGATCCTCGCCAATGTGCTCGGTGCCGCCAGCGGCATGATGGTAGGCGTGGTGGTCTCGGAGTTTTACATTCGCCTGTTCGGGGCGGACCGGCCGCCCATACCCGGGCTAATGGGCACAGTGCTGCAGATGCTGACAACCGCTGCGGCGCTGGTGGGTGTATGGATGCTGGTATCCCATCGATCGCGGGTCGAACATCCTGTTGCGCGTCAGCTACTGGCAGGCCTTTGCGGCACCGTGGCCGGCCTGACAACATTCATGTTTTTTGCACTCAAATAATTTTGCCGGCGTTGAATGCGATGGTTGCTGTAGCAGCGGATGTCTATTTTGCTATCTTGCCGCCCATCTCAGCACTGCGAGCGCTGAATTCAGGTTTTGCAGGTTTAAGGAAAGGATCGAATGGAGTTTTTGCGTTTTCTGGCATTTGTCGCGGCCTGGGGTTTCATGTGGCGCTGGGTGGTGAAAAACCGCGGCAGCTGGAATCTGTTTTACGCCAACCTGGTCGGTGTCGCGGGCGGTTTCATTGTTTCGATGGTGGTGCTGGCGATCACTTTTTCATTGTTCCCGTCGGCGCATCGCTACGAAGCCGCGCAGACTGAAAACGTCGTGGCACAGCAGCAAGCCGAACCGACCTCGTTGCTGCCGGAAGCCGAGGCAGTTGCAAGTCCTGCTGCGCTGAAAGATGCGCCGGTGTTTGCCGCTATCGAGCCGGACAACAAGCCCTCTCCAGCGGATTCCGCGCTGCTGCCGAACTACGCCAGTCGCGCGCCGAAGACGATGTCGGTGCAAACCGTGATCGACCAGAGTGACGATGAGGGACGCAAGGCCCTGACGGCACTGAGCAAAAAACTGCGCGCCGATGCGCAGGGCGACAAGTCAATGCTCGCGTATGTCATGTGCAGCCCGTTCGTGACCAGCACCTTGCGCTTCCCTGCGTCTGCCCGGTTTGCCGACAGCAAAAGCCTGACGCCGCAACGCTTCAAGGATCAGGTCTACACCTTCAGCAACACCGTCACCGCGCGGAACATGAATGGCGACGACGTGACGTACCGCTTCGACTGCTCCGTACAGGAACAGCCAAGAGTCGATGCGACGCCTGCCGAATGGCGCCTGCTGGCGCTGAAGCTGGAAAAAGCGGGCTCTTAAGCCTGGTTTAAGGGTTCGAGGCGCCGGCTGCGCTATCATCGCCGGCCTGTGCGCCTTGAGCTTTCCCCCCGATGCCTCCGACACCTGATGACCTGGGCCCGTTGCCTGCTGTTCTGGCCGGGCCACTGCTGCGCCGACTGGAACCGACGCGCGTAGTGCTTTGGCTGATCGGCAGCCGCGAACTGTCGTTGACCTTGCGCCTGCAAGGCGTAGGAGACATTCCACTGGATGCCGGGAAATGCACGGTCATTCCGGTAGGCACCCGGGCGTTTGTTCACCTGATCGACGTTCCGCTGGAAACCGCCCTGCCCTGTGACACCCGTATCGACTACGACTTGCTGATCGATGGCCAGCAGCCGATCGCCGATTGGGCGCCACACCTGCTCTACGACAACGCCAGCGGCCCGAACTTCGTCCTTCGTTCGCGCATCGACCAGTTGCTGCACGGTTCCTGCCGCAAGCCACATCACCCGGCCGCCGACGGCCTGCTGTGCGTTGATCGGTTGCTGGCCGCCGAAACCGATCCGCAGCAACGTCCCGCCCTGTTGATAATGAGCGGCGATCAGGTTTACTCCGATGACGTGGCCGGCCCGATGTTGCGGGCAATTCATGCCCTGATCGAGCGCCTCGGTCTGTTCGGCGAGCACCTCGAAGGCGCCGTGGTCAGCGACAGCGCCAAGCTCTACGAACACCCGGCCAGTTACTACCACCGCGCAGATTTGCTGCCGGCACTCGAGAGCAACGAGACACTGCGCGAGCGTTTCTTCGGCGGTGCACGCAAGCCGATTTTCACCAGCAGCAGCGCCGACAATCACCTTGTGACGTTCGCCGAAGTCATGGCGATGTATTTGCTGGTGTGGTCGCCAACCCCTTGGACACTGGTCAATCCGCAGCCGCCAGCACTGACGCCTGAACGCCTCAAGCGCTATGCCCTCGAACAGACTCGCATCGACGGATTCAAGGCCGGCCTCGGCCAGGTGGCCCGGGCATTGGCGCACTTGCCGAGCCTGATGATCTTCGATGACCACGACATCACCGATGACTGGAACCTGTCCGCGCAATGGGAGGAAACGGCCTACGGCCACCCGTTCTCCAAACGCATCATCGGCAACGCGCTGATCGCCTACATGTTGTGTCAGGGCTGGGGCAACAACCCGGATGCATTCAGCGCTGTACTGGAGAAAACCCGAGGCCTGAGCGCCAGCGGTGACGACCTCTATCTCGACGCTCCCGTGCAGGACGCATTGATTGAGGAACTGCTGCGCTTTCAGCAATGGCATTTCGTATTGCCGACCAGCCCGGCGCTGGTGGTGCTCGACACTCGCACCCGACGCTGGCGCAGCGAAATGGCGCTCAAGCAACCGTCGGGTTTGCTGGACTGGGAAGCCTTGAGCGAACTGCAGCAGGAACTGCTCGACCATTCTTCGGCGATCATCGTTTCGCCGGCACCGATCTTCGGCGTGAAGCTGATCGAAACCGTGCAGCGAGTATTCAGCTGGTGCGGTTATCCACTGCTGGTGGACGCAGAAAACTGGATGGCCCATCGCGGCGCAGCCCAGGTGATCCTGAACATTTTCCGACACTCGCGTACACCGGGCAGTTACGTGGTGCTGTCAGGCGACGTGCATTATTCCTTCGTCTACGAAGTCCTGATCCGACACCGCAAGGCCGGCCCGCGCATCTGGCAAATCACCAGCAGCGGTATCAAGAACGAGTTCCCGCCTACCCTGCTGGAATGGTTCGACCGCCTCAACCGCTGGCTCTACTCACCACGCTCCCCCCTCAACTGGCTGACCAAACGCCGCCGCATGCGCATCGTCCCATACGTGCCGGAACACGCCGAAGCGGGTGAGCGGCTGTGGAATTCGGCGGGGATTGGTCAGGTGTTTTTCAACCAACAGGGGCAGCCGAACGACATCATCCAGCACAACGCGAACGGCGCACCGAAGACCCGGATGCTGGCGCCGGATTTGTCGGACTATCCTGATTAAATAAAAATGGCTGCCGATAAAACGGCAGCCATTTCAGACGCAACCGGGACAATCAGCTTTCGCCCAGCGCCCGAGCCACCCCTCTGACAATCATCCCCACCTCCCGCTCATCAATCGTCAGCGGCGGCAGCAGCCGGATCGTCTTGCCGCGAGTGACGTTGATCAGCAGTCCATGATCCCGCGCGGCAATCAGTGTCAGGTCGCGAATCGGCTGTTTGAGTTCGATGCCGATCATCAGCCCTTGTCCACGAATCGCCAGCACATTCGGATTGTCCGCCAGCTCTGCACGCAAGCGGGTCAGCAGGCACTCGCCCTGGACCCTGGCATTTTCCAGCAGGCCCTGTTCCTCGATGATCTCGAGCACGGTGCAACCTACCCGACACGCCAGTGGATTGCCGCCGAAGGTGCTGCCGTGGCTGCCGGGGGTGAACAGATCCGCCGCCCGGCCCCGTGCCAGGCAGGCGCCGATCGGCACGCCGTTGCCCAGGCCTTTGGCGAGGGTCATGACGTCGGGAACGATGCCTTCGTGCTGAAACGCAAACCAGCGGCCGGTACGGCCGATGCCGGTCTGGATTTCGTCGAGCATCAGCAGCCAGGCGTGACGGTTGCACAATTCACGCAGGGCCTTGAGGTAGCCAGGCGGCGCCGGTTGCACGCCGCTTTCACCCTGGATCGGCTCGACCAGAATCGCCACGATCCGCTGACCATATTTGCGCTGCACCTGCTCCAGCGCCTGAAGATCGCCGAATGGCACTTTGATGAAATCCCCGGGCAGGTCATTGAAACCCAGACGCACCGCCGGGCCATCGCTGGCGGACAAGGTGCCGAGGGTACGGCCATGAAACGCGTTGGCCATCACCACCACCAGCGGCTGTTCGATGCCTTTGCGCCAGCCGCACAGACGCGCCAGTTTCAGCGCGGTTTCGTTGGCCTCGGCACCGGAGTTATTGAAGAACGCCCGCTCCATCCCCGCCAGCCGTGTCAGCTTCTGCGCCAGCGATTGTTGCCAGTCGATGCTGTAGAGATTGGAGGTGTGCAGCAACAATCCCGCCTGCTCACTGATCGCCGACACGATGCGCGGGTGCGAATGGCCGACATTGGTCACCGCCACGCCCGCCACCGCGTCCAGATATTCGCGGCCCGCCTGATCCCAGAGTCGGGTGCCCAGGCCTTTGATGAAGCTCAAATCCAGAGGTTGATAGGTGTTCATCAGGGCGGCGGTCATGTCGGCAAACTCCAGCGAGGTGAGAGGTGCTGGCAGTATGGTTATCCACCTGAACTGGATAAACTCGGCAAAACTTCAATCATTTAAAAGCCGGGCTTGATAATGGATTTATTCCAGTCGATGAGCGTGTACGTCAAGGTTGTGGAGTCCGGCAGCATGACGGCGGCCGCGCTGCAGTGCGAAATGTCCACGACCATGGTGGGCAATCACCTGCGGGCGCTGGAGCAAAGGCTCGGCGTGCAACTGTTGCAACGCACCACCCGCCGTCAGCGACTGACTGAGTTTGGCAGCGTTTACTACCAGCGCTGCCTGGAGGTATTAGGTCTAGTCGCCGACTCCGAACGCCTCGCCGAGCAGACGCTGGATGAACCGCGCGGCATTCTGCGGGTTACTGCGCCGCTGACCTTTGGCGTTGAACGCCTGGCCCCGGCGCTCAGTGAATTTTCCCTGCAATGTCCGCAGGTCAAACTCGACGTGATCCTGACCAACCGCCGTCCGGATCTGCTGGAAAGCGGTCTCGACGTGGCCTTCCGACTGGGCCACTTCGACCAGTCCAACCTGATCGCCCGCCCGCTGATCGACTACACCCTGACGGTCTGCGCCTCCCCGGAATACGTGGCCCGACGCGGCATGCCACTCACGCCTGAAGAGCTGCGTCAGCACGACTGCCTGTCCTTTGCCTATCCCGCCGGTGACGACTGGCAATCGGTGGAAAAGCAGTGGCGCCTCAGCGGCCCGGAGGGAGAAATCATGGTCGACGTCAAAGGCCCGATGCTGATCAACAGCTCCGCCGGCCTGCATCAAGCCGCGCGCACCGGCATGGGCATCGTGATGCTGCCGGACGCGCTGGTGGAACAGGACCTGCGCGACGGCAGACTGGTCGTGGTGATGCCGGACTATCAGCCGCCGAACCGCCCGATGCATCTGCTTTACGCGCCGGATCGCTATCGGTTGCCTAAACTGCGTCGCTTCGTCGAGTTCGCCATGCAGATGTGGGGCAGACCGTAGGCAACGCGACTACTGTTGGAAATACACCAGGGACGGAATCAACGAATGAACAAAGGCATTTCAATACGCGACCTCCTGCCCACGGAAGTGGAGGCAGCAAGGCAGTTTCTAGAACGGCACGGCTGGGGCCATCGCACCGGCACCGCCGAACATTTCGCACAGCTTGTTCAGAACTCTCAGCGCACGGCCGTTGCATTGAGCGGCCAGCAGATTGTCGGTTTCGCCCGTGGCATCACCGATGGCTTGTCCAACGGCTACCTGTCGATGGTCGTGGTCGACGGGCAACACCGGCGCGCGGGCATCGGGCGGGCGCTGGTCGAACATGTGATGGGCGATAACAGCGACATTACCTGGGTTCTGCGTGCCGGGCGCGAAGGTGCGGAAGCGTTTTTTGCCAGCCTGGGGTTTGAAACGTCGGTGATCGCGATGGAGCGTTTGCGGCTGAAATAGCCGACGGTTACTGTGACCCCGGCTATGCTCCACCCTCCTCCTTTTCCAGCATGGATGCTGCGCAATGCTCACGATTCTGCAAAACACTCCGATACGGGTTTACCTGATTTTTCTGCTGCTGGTTTATTTCGGCATCAAGGCGTTCTCTCCCCGCCGCGAAAGCCGTGCCTCGATGCTGATAACGCCCCCGGCGTTTTTGGCGTGGTCGCTGTATTCCCTGAATTTGACGATCAGCCCGGCGCTGTTTTTGAGCATATGGTTCGCCGCGCTGTTGCTGGGCGGTCTCTCGGCCTGGCTGGTGTTCTCTCGGCGGGGCGTGGTGCTAGACGACTCTGCGAAAGGGCTGATCATGCCGGGCACGGTAAAAATCCTGATCATGTACCTGATGTTCTTTTCCGCGAACTACTACTTCGGTTACCAGAATGATGTGAATCCGGAGCGTTCCGCGTCCCCGGACATGCTGCTGCTCAAGGCCGGCATTTCGGGGTTCATGTGCGGCCTGATCAGCACCCGCTCTCTGAAACTCTACTGGACGCTGCGTGGCCTGACGTCCCGGCGGCTACCGGAGAACGCTGTCGCCAATGAATGAGCCAAGGCACGCGCGGTGTCTGGTTGCCCCTCACAAATCATCCGGATAAAAAATCGGCACCGCCGGCCCCTTGCTCCGTGACAACGCCGCCGCGCTCCCCTAAATTAGTCGGCCTGAAAAAGCCCCCCGCGCTTTCTCGTCTCATCTCAAGTTAAAAAAGTAGTGAAATTTCAATGTCCGATTTCAACACCGCTGAATCCGTAGTCACTCTGTCGTCCAAAGCGGAATACGAAAACTCCATCAATCTTTCACAACACATCCCACAGGCGAAGATCATCAGCGAGATGGTGCTGGACGCGTTCCAGTCGAGCCGCGAGAGCGATCAGATCCGCGAACTGCGCGCCGCGATCCGTCAGGCCCACGACCGCTTCGATGACGACCAGGCCTACGAGCTGATGGGCGAACTCAAGCGCCTGAAGGACGCCGAAGCCGCCGACATCGCCGCCCTCGAAGACCTCAGCAGCAAGTTCCCGATCAGCCGCATCCTGTCGAGCTTCAAGGACGATCCGGCGTTCCAGGAAATCGTCTACGGCCTGGCCCTCAAGGTTCTGAACCAGACTCACCAAGCGATCAGCAGCCCGAGCGGCGGCAAGAGCAAGGCCGCACGCGCCAAGAAAGACGTCGAAGTGTTCAGCATCAGCAAGGACGGCATCAGCGTGACCCTGCCAATGCGCACACCGCGTTCGCGCCTGAGCGTGGATCGCGAGGCACTGGAGTTCCTCGGCTTCACCTTCGTCGGTGAAGGCGAAGAGGCGGAAATCGAAGGCGAAACCTTCGTCGACAACGCCGGCACCGAGCACGCGATCAACCGCAAAAACATCATCACCGCGCTGCAACAGCAGACCGCGTTTGATGGCTACAGCATCGCCGCCCAGTAATACCGGCGCTGACGAAAAAGCCCCGCTCTGAAATTCAGGCGGGGCTTTTTGTTGTCCGCAGATTGGCGGTTATGCCGATGGGTGCACGGCGGCAATCATGTCGACTTCGATGGCTGCGTTTTTCGGCAACTGATAGACGCCGACGGTGGTGCGGGTGTGCCGCCCGACATCGCCCAACACATAACTGAATACATCCGATGCACCGTTGGCGACTTCGCTGAGGTCAACGAAATCCGGCGTGGACTTCACGTACACCGTGACCCGCAACAACGACCTGACCTTGTCCAGCGAACCGACTGCATCGACGATAAAGGCCAGACAACGCATCGCGCTGATACTCGCCGCGGCCTGCGCATCCTTGAGCGTCAGCTCCTGCCCCACCCGCCCCGGATACTGAATCTTGCCCTCGGTGCGCGGCACCATGCCGCTGATGTAAATCTCGTCGTGATGACGGATCAACGGCGCGTAATTGCCACCCACCGTGTTCTCACCGTTGATGTCGTAGTTCAGCTCTTTTGCCAGGGCAATGAAGCGCTCGTCGCAGGTCATCCTCTCAGTCATTTCGCCCAGCCTCTTGATCGATGCATGTAGTTGGATCCGAATCTAGGGCTTTTGCCTATCGACCGCAACCTGTCGATTTCTAGCTAGTCGTTTCGAGGGAATGGCTGATTACCCCACCCTTTTGGGAGAGAGTCTGTTCGCGACAAAGGACGTCGTTTATCCATCATCCGAGCAACAAAAAACCCCGCTCATCTCTCGATGAACGGGGTTTCTCGTACAACGTTCGAACCTTACGGCGCGTACGTCAGCAGCAGCTCGGTCGGCACCTTGAAGTCCAGGGACATCATGACGCTCAGCGCGGTGATTGTGAAGATCGAGAACACGAACAGCTTGCGTGCCCAGACCGTGTCATCCACCGCCTTGTAGCCGGTCCAGGCCATGTACAGCCAGTACATGCCCATGGCCGCGGCGACGGCGAGGTAGCTCATGCCGGCGTAACCGCTGAAGGTCAGCATCAAGGTCGCCACGAGGAAGGCCAGGATGTAGATCAGGATGTGCTTCTTGGCCACCTGGATTCCGCGCTTCACTGGCAACACCGGAATCGATGCGGCCAGGTAATCGTTGAAGCGGAAGATCGCGATGGCGTAGGAATGCGGCATCTGCCACAGGCTGAACATCACCAGCAGGGTCAGCGCGGCCATGTCGAAGCTGTTGGTCACGGCCACGTAACCGATCACCGGCGGCATGGCGCCCGACAGACTGCCCACCAGCGTGCCGTGAACCGACTTGCGCTTGAGGTACAGGCTGTAGAAGCCGACGTAGATGATGAAGCCGATCACGGCGAACAGGGCAGCCAACGGGTTGGCCACCTTGTACAGCAACGCAACGCCGGCGACACCCAGGACGGTCGCATAGACCAGGGCCAGTTTCAGGGAGATCAAGCCCTGGACCAGCACCCGGTTCTTGGTGCGTTCCATCTTCAGGTCGATGTCGCGGTCGATGCAGTTGTTGAACACGCAACCGGAGGCCACAACCAGGGAAGTGCCGATCATGGCTGCCAGAAACACGGCCAGATCGACATGCCCTTTCGAGGCCAGGAAGAACCCGCCTGCCACAGAAAGCACGTTACCGAAAATGATCCCCGGTTTGGTGATTTGGATAAAGTGCTTGAGCGACATCGGGTTTACCTCACTTCGCCATCATGTAGGTGTGGATGCTGAACATGATCCACAGCGACAGACCGACCAGCAGCACGATCACGATGGCCGTAAAGACGAACGCAATCACGTTGTTACGTTGAGCGATGGAACGGTCCAGGTGCAGGAAGTAATACAGGTGAACGATCACCTGGATCACGGCGAACAGCAGGACGATTGCCAGCGTCGTCGACTTCGGCAGGGTCGGGAACATCACCAGACCGAACGGGATGACGGTCAGGATTACCGACAGGATGAAGCCAATGGCGTACGACTTTACGCTGCCGTGGCCAGCATCATGGCTGTCATGGGAGTGTGCATTAGCCATTACAGGGTCCCCATCAGGTAAACAACGGTGAATACGCAGATCCACACCACGTCCAGGAAGTGCCAGAACAGGCTCAGGCAGCTCAGACGGGTCTTGTTGGTCGCCGTCAGGCCGTGCTTGTTGACCTGGTACATCATGATGCCCATCCAGATCAGACCGGCGGACACGTGCAGACCGTGGGTACCGACCAGCGTGAAGAACGCCGACAGGAAGCCCGAACGGCTAGGACCGAAGCCCTCGGAGATCAGCAGGTGGAACTCGTTGATCTCCATGGCGATAAAGCCTGCGCCGAGCAGGAAGGTCATGAACAACCAGCCCAGAACCTGCTGCTTTTTACCTTTGTACAACGCCAGCATGGCGAAGCCGTAGGTGATCGAACTGAACAACAGCAGAGCGGTTTCGCCCAGCACGTATGGCAGTTCGAAGATGTCGTGGCCCGACGGGCCACCGGCGACGTTGTTTACCAGCACCGCGTACACCGCGAAGATCGACGCAAACAGAATGCAGTCGGTCATCAGGTAGAGCCAGAAACCGTATACGGTCATCTCGCCCGAGTCGTGGTGATGGTCATCGTGCCCATGGTCATGACCATGGGCGTGTCCAGCATTGGTCACTAAGTTCGACATTGTTTAAGCCTGTTCCAACTTGGTTTCAACACGGGTTGCGGAAGCAGGGATCTTCCCGGCCGCTACCAGACGCTTGTGCTGCTCGGCTTCGATGCGCTCGATTGTTTCAACCGGCACCATGTAGCCCTGATCGTCACGTGCTGCGTGGATCACGAAGTAGATGACAGTGCCGGCCAGGCTGGCGATCGCCAACCACCAGATGTGCCAGATCATCGCGAAACCGAACACGGTCAGCAGTGCGCCCATCACCACGCCAGTGGCGGTGTTGTTCGGCATGTGGATCGGTTCGTACTTGGCTGGAGCCTTGTACGCGGTACCGTTTTCCTTGGCCTCGGTGAACGGATCGATGCAGTCTGCTTTTGGCAGTACAGCGAAGTTGTAGAACGGAGGTGGCGACGAGGTCGACCATTCCAGGGTATGGGCATTCCACGGGTCACCGTGTTCGCACATGTTTTCTGGCTTGTTGCGGTCACGCACCGACACGTACAGCTGGATCAGCTGGCAGGCGATACCCACAGCGATCATCACCGCACCGAACATGGCAACGTACAGGTACGGTACCCACTCAGGGTTGGTGGTGGCGTTCAGACGACGGGTCATGCCCATGAAGCCCAGAGCGTAGAGCGGCATGAACGCGACGAAGAAGCCCGAGATCCAGAACCAGAACGCTGCTTTACCCCAGCCTTCGTGCAGCTTGAAGCCGAACGCTTTCGGGAAGTAGAAGCCGAAGCCTGCGATGTAGCCGAATACCGCGCCGCCGATGATCACGTTGTGGAAGTGAGCGATCACGAACAGACTGTTGTGCAGAACGAAGTCAGCACCCGGGATGGCCAGCAGTACGCCGGTCATGCCGCCGATGGCGAAGGTCACCATGAAGCCCAGGGTCCACAGAACCTGGCTGGTGAAGCGCAGACGGCCCTGGTAGATGGTGAACAGCCAGTTGAACAGTTTCACACCCGTCGGGATGGAAATCAGCATCGTCGCCAGACCGAAGAAGGCGTTGACGCTGGCACCCGAACCCATGGTGAAGAAGTGGTGCAGCCAAACCATGAAGCCCAGTACCGAGATCGCGCCCGAGGCGTAGATCATCGAGTGGTGGCCGAACAGTTTCTTGCCGGTGAAGGCCGAGATGACTTCCGAGAAAATGCCGAACGCCGGCAGGATCAGGATGTAAACCTCAGGGTGGCCCCATGCCCAGAACAGGTTGACGTACATCATTGGATTGCCACCAAGTTCATTGGTGAAAATGTGGAAATCCATGTAACGGTCAAGGGTCAGCAGTGCCAGGGTAGCGGTCAGGATCGGGAACGAAGCCACGATCAGAACGTTTGCCCAGGTGCAGGTCCAGGTGAAGATCGGCATGTCCATCAGTTTCATGCCAGGGGTACGCATTTTCAGCACGGTCGCGAGGAAGTTAACCCCCGTTAACGTTGTACCCAGACCCGATAGCTGTAGCGCCCAGATGTAGTAGTCCATCCCCACGCCAGGGCTGTATTGCAGACCCGACAGCGGTGGATAGGCAACCCAGCCGGTCTTGGCGAATTCGCCGACGCCCAGGGACAGGTTGATCAGCACGACGCCGGACACCAGCAGCCAGAAGCTCAGGGAGTTCAGGAACGGGAACGCAACGTCACGCGCGCCGATCTGCAGCGGCACTGCAAGGTTCATCAGGCCGGTGAAGAATGGCATCGCCATGAAGATGATCATGATCACACCGTGAGCGGTGAAGATCTGGTCATAGTGTTCAGGTGGCAGGTAGCCAGGCGAACCCTCGGTGGCCATGGCCAGCTGGGTACGCATCATGATGGCGTCGGCAAAACCGCGCAGCAGCATGACCATGGCGACGATGATGTACATCACGCCGATTTTCTTGTGGTCGACCGACGTCAGCCACTCGGTCCACAGGTAAGTCCACTTCTTGAAGTAGGTGATTGCAGCGAACAACGCCAGACCACCGAGCGCGATCATCGAGATGGTGACCATCACGATCGGCTCGTGGAAAGGGATCGCTTCCCAACTTAATTTACCAAACATCGTTTACTCCTCTGCCCCGGCAGCTGAATGCGAATTCGAGTCCATATCCGTTGCCGCCACTTCTTTCTCTTTCTTCTCGTGCTTCAGCGGCTTGCCCGGTTTCATGCCTTCGTACTTGTCGACGATGGTCTGGAACAGGTTCGGCGTGACCGAGGAGTAGAGCTCGACTGGATTGTTCTGGCTTGGCTTGGCAAGGGCTGCGTATTCAGCTGGTTCAAGCTGTTTAGGTGCCTTTTTGACTTCACTTACCCAGGCGTCGAAATCTTCCTGAGAAGTTGCGATCGCTTTGAATTTCATACCGGTGAAACCAGCGCCGCTGTAGTTGGCGGAGATACCGTCCATTTCAGCGTTGCGGTCAGCGATCAGGTGCAGCTTGGTGGTCATGCCCGCCATCGCGTAGATCTGGCCGCCCAGGCCCGGGATGAAGAACGAGTTCATCACCGCGTCCGAAGTGATCCGGAAGTTAACTGGCGTGTGCGCCGGGAACACGATCTTGTTGACCGTGGCGATGCCTTGTTCCGGGTAGATGAACAGCCACTTCCAGTCCAGCGCGACCACTTCGATGGTCACAGGCTTGACGTCGGATTCGATCGGACGATACGGATCCAGCGAGTGGGTCGACTTGTAGGTGATGTAACCCAGGGCAATGATGATCAGGACCGGAATGGTCCAGACTGCCACTTCGATCTTGGTCGAGTGCGACCATTTCGGGGTGTAGACGGCGTTCTTGTTGGAGGCGCGGTACTTCCAGGCGAACAGGAAGGTCATGACGATGACCGGCACAACGACCAACAGCATCAGCAGCGTGGCGGTGATGATCAGGTTGCGCTGTTCCAGGCCGACCTGGCCCGTTGGATTGAGCAAGGTCATGTTGCAGCCTCCCAGCAACAACGTGCCGAGCAGCGGCACTAGGCCTAGTAATCTGGGGTACCTGTTTTTACTCATCTCACGACCTCTAAAGCAGCTTGCGCAATGCAGTTGGGTTTTGATCGCCAACACTTCACCCTGCCAAGGGTTGGCATTTTCTTTGGATTGAATAAGGGCCGCCCGTCGCGCGTCAGACGCTCGACAAAACCTGGGACAGCGGTCAGTTCTTATTCGAATTCGTGGTCAAAGGCCTTGTTACAGACCAATTCCATTTGGTGCGGAAAGTTGGAAGGCACCGACACCTGGGTGTCTCGCAAGCCTCTCGGCTGCTCGACACCCGACTTCCTGCTCGCCTCCTTAATAAAGGCTGAACAGTGCCGGGAATTCAGTGCGGGCGATTGTAGATAGGTAGCGCCCTATACACCATGTCTTATCCCGAAATAATTTTTATCGCTCTGAGCAACAATCCATCACCGTTTTTGCAAAAGTTCCGCATGTTATCGAAATCGATTCTCAACAAAAACACCAAAAAATGTAGGTCTATCGGCCTCAGTTCAGACAGCTCCGAGGGCTTTTTCCCACGGCGCGATCCGCGCAAAGCCCGATATGCCAAGGCTTTTGGCCATCTGCCGGAGTCTGTTAAAACTGCCTGATCCGGCACACGCGTGCAAAAACCGACAAACGCTGAAACAGACCAATCCTTTTTTGTAACAGCACTCCAATCCGGGCCTGTGAAACGAGCTGCGACACGGCCTGTGTGACAACATGTCGCACACCTGTCGCACCCTTCCTTGCCGTTCGTCACGGTGTTTTCACACAGACCCTGAAATGCAAAACGCCTCGAGTTGCGTCACCGCAAATCGAGGCGTTTGTTTTATCGGCGCAGGCGCCGAAAAGTTGATTCAGCGCAACGCTTTTCGGTTACGCGAGGTCAGCAGCGGCACCAGGATCACCACCAGCACGAAAGCCACCAGCGCCCATTGCGCCAGCGACAGGCCGAGGATCGGCGGGTACGGCGTCGAGCAGAAACCGTCGACCTGGAAGCCCAGCGGGAAGATCTTCGCCAGCGGCAGGTCATCGACGATCGGCTGCAACACATCGATGCCGCAGCTCACCGCCGGATAGAACTGGGTGTACACGTGATGCCCGGCGACAGCGGCCCCGGCGATGGCACAAATCACCACCAGAACCTCGAACACCGTGATGCTGCGTCGGGTGCGCATGGCCGCGCCGATGAACGCGAACAGCGCGATCAGCAGCAACGCATAACGCTGCAGGATGCACAGCGGGCACGGCGCCTCGCCCAGCACGATCTGCATGTACAGCGCGCCGCCGATCAGCGCCAGGCAGATGATGCCCAGCAACACCAGATAGCGCCGCTCACGTCCCAATCGAATCGTTTCCTCGCTCATCGCGTTTCCCTTTCATGTCCATGGTTCAGCTGGCCGGCGGCTGCGCTTGCAGTTGCGCCATCAGGCTGATGTTGTCTTCGATATGCCAATTGGCCGCGATGCGACCGTTGTCGATCTGATAGATATCGGTTGCCCGGAAGTCTACACGCTGGCCCTGCCCTTTGAGAGCCTTGAACGTGCCGGTGAAATGCCCGCGAAAGTGCAGATGCACCACCACGCGATCCCCGGCGACGATCATTTGCTCGATCTCGCAACTCAAGTCCGGCACCGCCGTACGAAAGAACTTCGACGCCAGCAACGGCCCTGTCGGCCCTTGCACCCGGCCTTCCGGCGGGGTCTTGTCGACGAACTGCGGCGACAGGGCGGCGGTGGCCAACGCCTCTTCGCCCGTGTTCCAGAAACTGCCGTAACGCCGCGCCGCCAGTTCCATCGCATCACGCTGGGCCTTGGGCAGGCTCTGATCGACGATCAGGGTCTGGGGTTCGATCAAGGCGGATTCGGCGAACGCGAACGGACTGGACAACAAGGCAACCGACAGGCCCAAAGTGGCCAGGCTGAAACGACGGGAAGAGGCGAAGTGCGACATGGGGGCGATCCTGATCATGTAAACGAACGAGCGCCTATCATCAGCATCGGGGAATAAACGATAAACCGGTTAAGAAACGATTAACCTTTAAACAGAATTTAAGAATCAGGGCCGTGTAACGGCCAATCGTCGGATCGCCGCCCGGAGCAGGCTCGCTCCCACATTTGAATGCATTTCAATGTGGGAGCGAGCCTGCTCGCGATGAAGGCGACTCGGTTCCGGATTATTCCAGAGCAGCAGCCGGCCCGAAGAACTCATACCGGCTCTGCTTCTCCGGCACACCCAACGCCTTCAGGTGACGCTTGATCGCCCCCATGAAACCTTTCGGCCCAAGGAAGTAGGCGTCCACATCACGCTCCGCCGGCAGCCACTCGCCCAGTTGTTCCTCGCTCAACAACCCGACCTTGTCCGCCGCCGGGCTCACGCCGTCATCTTCGGCGTAGCAATAGAAGCGTTTGAGTTGCGGATGACGCGCGGCCAGACCATCGATCCAGTCACGGAACGCATGCACGCTGCCGTTGCGCGCACTGTGGATGAAGTACACCGGACGCTCGGTTTCCAGCGCCGCTTCCAGCATCGCCAGCGTCGGAGTGATGCCGACGCCGCCGCTGATCAGCACCAACGGTTTGTCGCTGGCAGTCAGGGTGAATTCGCCCGATGGCGGGAACAGCTGAATGCTGGCGCCGACGTGCAGTTGATCGTGCAGGTAATTGGAGGCTCGGCCGCCCGGTTCGCGCTTGACGCTGATGCGGTACTGGCCTTTGTTGGCCAGAGCCGACAGCGAGTAGTTGCGGCGGATTTCTTCGCCGTCGAGGATCAACTTCATGCCGATGTACTGGCCTGGTTCGGCTGCGAGGATCGGGCCCTTGTCTGCTGGCTCGAAGTAGAACGAAATGATTTCCGCGCTCTCCTCGACCTTGGCCGCGACGATGAATTCCCGCGCCCCGCGCCAGCCACCGACGGCTTGCTCTTTCTGGTCATAGATGGCGGTTTCGGCGCCGATCAGGATATCGGCCAGTTGACCGTAGGCTGCGCCCCAGGCGCTCATCACTTCTGGCGTGGCGATTTCTTCGCCGAGCACTTCGGAAATGGCACGCAGCAGGCAGGTGCCGACGATCGGGTAGTGTTCCGGCAGGATCTGCAACGCCACGTGCTTGTTGATGATCTTCGCCACCAGATCGCCCAACTGGTCGAGTTGATCGATGTGACGGGCGTACATCAATACGCCGTTTGCCAGGGCGCGGGGCTGGTCACCGCTGGCCTGGTGGGCCTGGTTGAACAGCGGGCGGACTTCCGGGTACTCGGAAAGCATCATGCGGTAGAAATGGGTGATCAGCGCTTCACCGCCGCTTTCCAGCAGAGGCACAGTGGATTTGACGATGGCACGATCCTGGACGCTAAGCATAAGGGTGACTCCTGAGCTTTCTCTAAAAGTGCCTTATCCATTCCAGTATTCGTGCCAACTATTTTTTCCATATAAATCAATAGCTTGAAAATTATGTAGTCAGATCGACACAAGCACATCTATAGTCGCTTCGACTACAACGTGTCTCTTTGACTACAAGCCTATGTCCGCCAAATCATTGCTCACCGCCCTGCTCCCACTGGTCTCCGACCTGTCCCGCGAACTGCCTGAAGGCGAGCGCTATCGACGCCTGCTCGAAGCCATGCGCGCCCTGTTGCCCTGCGATGCCGCCGCACTGCTGCGCCTCGACGGTGAATGGCTGGTGCCGCTGGCTGTCGACGGGCTGAGCACCGATACCCTTGGCCGCCGCTTCAAGGTCAGCGAACACCCGCGTTTTGAAGTGCTGCTGGCCGGCGAAGGGCCGACCCGTTTCGCCGCCGACAGCGATCTGCCCGATCCGTATGACGGACTGGTCGACGGCCTCGACGATCATCTAGAAGTTCACGATTGCCTCGGTTGTCCGTTGTTCGTCGATGAAAAACTCTGGGGCCTGATCACCCTCGACGCCCTCGATCCGGAGCGTTTCGAGCCGATCGAACTCGACGCCTTGCAAGCCTTCGCCAGCCTCGCTTCGGCCACGGTGAACGCCGCCGAACGCATCGAACGTCTGGCGATTCGTGCCGAGGACGAACATCAGCGCGCCGAGGTCTATCGCCAGGCCAGCGGCCAGCAGAATCGCGAAATGATCGGCCAGAGCAAGGCGCATAAGCGGCTGGTGGAAGAAATCAATCTGGTCGGCGGCAGCGACCTGACCGTGCTGATCACCGGGGAAACCGGGGTCGGCAAGGAACTGGTGGCTCAGGCCATTCACGCCGCTTCCAAGCGCGCCGACAAACCGATCATCAGCCTCAACTGCGCGGCCCTGCCGGACACGCTGGTGGAAAGCGAACTGTTCGGCCACGTGCGCGGCGCCTTCACCGGCGCCACCAGCGACCGGCGCGGCAAGTTCGAACTGGCCAACGGCGGCACGCTGTTTCTCGATGAAGTCGGCGAGTTGTCGCTGACCGTCCAGGCCAAGCTGTTGCGGGTTTTGCAGAGCGGCCAGTTGCAGCGTCTGGGTTCGGACAAGGAACATCAGGTCGACGTGCGCCTGATCGCCGCGACCAACCGCGACCTGGCCGAAGAAGTGCGCAGCGGCCGCTACCGCGCCGACTTTTACCATCGCCTCAGCGTGTACCCGTTGCGGGTGCCGGCGCTGCGTGACCGGGGGCGCGATGTGTTGTTGCTCAGCGGTTACTTCCTGGAACAGAACCGCTCGCGCATGGGCCTCAACAGCCTGCGCCTGAACAGCGACGCCCAGGAGGCGCTGCTGGCCTACACCTGGCCGGGCAACGTGCGGGAACTGGAGCATTTGATCGGACGCAGCGCGCTAAAGGCGCTGGGCAACTGCAAGGTGCGGCCGAAGATTCTCAGTCTGAGCGCCATGGATCTCGACCTGCCGCGCGAGGTTGTGGATAACTCGCCGATGCCGTCCGAAGCGACTGCCGCCGTGCCATTGATCAGCGGCGATCTGCGTGCAGCTACTGAGCAGTATCAGCGGCAGTTGATCAGTGCAGCGCTTGAACGCAATCAGGACAACTGGGCCAGTGCCGCGCGTGAATTGGGACTGGATCGGGCGAATCTGGGGCGGATGGCGAAGCGCTTGGGGATGAAATAAAAGTCCCGCCGTCGGATTGGCGCCAGAATCTCTAAAGCCTGCCGGTTACAAGTCGATAACCCGGCATCGATACCTGCTGGCGATCCGTGCGATTGCCGCTCACCTTTTTCCACAGAAGGTTTTTATGTCTTCCAACAAAGCCCGCGCAGATTCACTTTCGCTTCTGCTGTTTACCTTGCGCAGCGGCAAGCTGATGGCGATCAACCTGCTGAAGGTCAGTGAAATCATCCCCTGCCCGCCGCTGACCAAACTGCCGGAGTCGCACCCGCACGTCAAAGGCATCGCCACTTTGCGCGGTGCTTCGCTGTCGGTGATCGACTTGAGCCGCGCCATCGGCGAGCGTCCGCTGGAAGATCCGAACGGCGGCTGCCTGATCGTCACCGACGTCAGCCGTTCGAAACAGGGCCTGCACGTGCAGGCGGTGAGCAAGATCGTGCATTGCCTGACCACCGACATCAAACCGCCGCCGTTCGGTTCCGGCGGTTCGCGCGCCTACATCACCGGCGTGACCTCGGTGGACGGCACGCTGGTGCAGGTGCTGGACATCGAAAAAGTCATCCACGGCATCGCCCCGGCGCAGATCGAAATGGCCCCGACCGAGCTGAGCATGGAAGACGCCGAAGTGCTGGGCAACGCACGGATTCTGGTGGTCGACGACAGTCAGGTGGCGCTGCAGCAATCGGTGCACACCCTGCGCAACCTCGGCCTGCAATGCCACACCGCCCGCAGCGCCAAGGAAGCCATTGACTGCCTGCTGGACCTGCAAGGCACGGCGCAGCAGATCAACCTGATCGTCTCCGACATCGAAATGTCCGAGATGGACGGCTACGCCTTCACCCGCACCCTGCGCGAGACGCCGGACTTCGCCCACCTCTACGTGCTGCTGCACACCTCGCTGGACAGCGCGATGAACAGCGAAAAGGCCCGCCTCGCCGGCGCCAACGGCGTGCTGACCAAGTTCTCCTCGCCAGAGCTGACCCATTGCCTGATCGAAGCGGCCAAATTCGTCGCGGCCCAGGGCCACTGAGTCTTGAGCGAGACGTTTTGCTTCCTGATGCGGCGCGACCTGAGCCAGGACGTGCCGGCCATAGAATGGCCGAACGGCATCGAACTCACCACCTACAGCGCCGAACGCGCGTCCGACGTGCATGAACTGATGCAAATCGGTTACCGCGAAGGCGGTGGTCGGGTGCCGGCGCTGGACGTCTGGCAACAGCAGTTTGAAAACGATCCGGAATACGATCCGGCACTGTGTTTCATCGCCAGCGATGCCGACGGCGTCATCGGCGTGGCGCAATGCTGGACCAGTTCCTACATCAAGAACCTGGTGGTGCATCCTCGCGCCCAAGGACGTGGATTGGGTCGGGCTTTGCTGCTTCATGCATTCAAGGCGTTTCAGGATCGACGCGAAGGATTTGTCGACCTGAAGGTGCTGGAGAGCAATCAGCGAGCGCAGCGCTTGTACGAAATGTCTGGAATGTATGTGGTTCGCCGGGAACTGGTGCCGGACTGACAAACTAAAATCCTGCGGCATACTCCAAACTTGGCGATCAAACCTCCAAGGATGCCCGAACCATGAAACGCCTCGCCCTCTCCGTGCTTTGCCTCATTGCCCCGTTGGCCCACGCCTCCAGCCCCGATGCCTGGGCGGCCTACGACAAAGCCGTGCTCGCCAGCTGCACCAAGGCCAGCGGCCTGAAAAACGCCAAACCGGTCGGCAACGCCGCGCAATTCGATGACCGCGTCGGCTACACCGCGCTGTTGCTGCAAGGCCAATACCCGCAAAAACACATGAAGGGCCAGCAAGGCACCGAGCTGTGCCTGTACAACAAAAAGTCGAAAACCGCGTTCGTCACCGAATGGGACTCGATCCGCCCGACCGCCAAACCCTGAGCGAATGGCGCACAACTTGCTTCACTCCGGGCCTGTACGGCGGCTTTATGTCGCCGATTCATACCCTGATTGAAGATTGCCCGCTCAATGAATACGACCTTTTCCTGCGTAGGTTGCGGCAAATGCTGCACCGATCACCATGTGCCCCTGACCCTGGCCGAAGCCCGCATGTGGGCGGCCGACGGCGGTCAGGTGATCGTGCTGGTGGAGGCGTTTCTCGCCAACGGCCTGGGTCTGCCGGAACAGCAGCGCGAACATGCACAACGGCGTTCGGCGGTGGTGCGCAGCGGATTGTCCGACGCCCATGTGGCAATCACCTTCGCCGCCTACAACGTCGGCCCCTGCCGGAATCTTGACGAAGACAAGCTGTGCCGCATCTACGAACGCCGGCCGCTGGTGTGCCGCATCTATCCCGCCGAAATCAATCCACACATCCCGCTCAACCCTGCGGCCAAGGACTGCCCGCCGGAGTCGTGGGAGCAAGGGCCGGACCTGATCGTCGGCGGTGAACTGGTGGATCAGGAACTGGTGACGCTGATCCAGCGCTCGCGTCAAGCGGATCGCGATGACATCCGGATCAAGGATGCGATCTGCGGCTTGCTCGGCATCCGCACCACCGCGCTCAAGGGCGACGGATTCACCGCGTACCTGCCGGACATGGGCGCGTTTGCCTCGGTGATCGATCAGGTCACGGCGCAGCCATTGAGCGAAGTTTCCAGCGAATGGCTGTTCCATGTCTCCGGCGACGACATCGCCGGACAAGTGCGGGCGGCCGGGGCACAAGTGGTGTCCGAGCCGCCGCAGACCTACGCATTCATCTCACTGCGGGCGGCCTAAGCGCCCTGCCGCC
>NZ_JAIHBA010000036.1:76005-87859 GCF_019718735.1 Pseudomonas sp. RIT778
TGGCTGTTCCATGTCTCCGGCGACGACATCGCCGGACAAGTGCGGGCGGCCGGGGCACAAGTGGTGTCCGAGCCGCCGCAGACCTACGCATTCATCTCACTGCGGGCGGCCTAAGCGCCCTGCCGCCGCCCCCAGAACTCCCGCGCCAGCGAACGCAAATCCCCCGCCAGCCCCGCCACATCCTGTGAGTTGAGCTGGCTCTGCCGCCCCTCATCCACCGTCAGTTCGCAGGCCGTGCGAATACTGACGATGTTGCGGTTGATGTCCTCGCTCACCGCGCTCTGCTCTTCGACGGCTGCAGCGATTTGCAGGCTCATCTCGGTGATCTGCTCGACCCGCCCGCTGATCCCGTCCAAGGCCCGGGCCGCGCGCTGCGCCTGCTCGACGCTGTTATCCACATGCTCGCTGCTCTGCTGCATCACCAGCACCGCATCCCGCGCGCCGTTTTGCAGGGTGCTGATCATCCGTTGAATCTCATTGGTCGACTGCTGGGTGCGCTGAGCCAGACCACGCACCTCATCCGCCACCACCGCAAACCCGCGCCCGGCATCCCCGGCCCGCGCCGCTTCGATCGCCGCGTTGAGCGCAAGCAGATTGGTCTGTTCGGCGATGCTGCGAATCACCTCCAGCACCCCGGAAATCTCGCTGCTGTGACCTTCGAGCTGATGAATCACCTCGGTCGCCCGCCCCAACTCCTCGGCCAGCCGCAACACCGCGCTGCGACTCTCGCCCACCAGCAGATGCCCCTCACGGGTTTCCGTCCCCGCCATATCCGCCGCCACCGACGCCTGCTGCGCATGGCTGGCGACCTCGGCCACACTGGCCGCCATCTGATGAATCGCCGCCGCCACCTGATCGGTTTCCGCCTGCTGCGCCAACGTACTGGTGTGACTGCTGTGCAGATGATCCACCAACTGCGCCGCATGCCCGGCCAGCCGTTGCGACGCATCACCAATCCGCCCCACCACCGCGCCGACCTGCGCTTCGAGCATCTGCAACGCAAACTCGATCTGCCCGAACTGATCCCGCCGCCCGGTATAAATGCCCTGACTCAACGGGTTGTCGGCAATCACACGCGCACGCTCGGTCAGACGTTCCAGCGGACGCAATAACCAACCCACGCCCAGCGCACACGCGCCACTGCCGGCCACCAGTGCAGCGGCTTCGATGCCCATGGACTCCGGCCGCAGCCAGGCTTCAATCCCAAGCACCACCGCCAGCACCGAACTGGTCAACGCCATGATCCGCGCCCGCAAACCCAGGCTCGGCAGCCGCTGCCAACGCGCCACCCGCCCCTCGCGCAACTGCGCATACGCCCGCTCCGCCGCCGCAATCTGCCGCACATCCGGCCGCGTGCGCACCGACTGATATTCCACCGCCGCACCGTTCTGCGTGACCGGCGTGACATAGGCACTGACCCAGTAGTGATCACCGTTCTTGCAACGATTCTTCACCAGCCCCATCCACGACCGCCCGCGCTTGAGCGTCTGCCACATATGGGCAAACGCCTGCGCGGGCATGTCCGGATGGCGCAGCAAATTGTGCGGCGCACCCAGCAGCTCGTCGCGGCTGTAACCGCTGATCTTGATGAAATCGTCGTTGGCGTAGGTGATCGCGCTGGTCAGATCGGTGGTCGAGAGAATGTTCGCATCCGGCGCAACATCGACATTGCGCCCGGTCACCGGGAGATTGATCTTCATGGAAAGCGCGCTCGTTTTATTGGAAAGAGTCGGCAGGGCTGCTGACTCTAAGCGCACTAACTGGTTAAACGTTGATCTGGCTCAGGAACTGAGCAATTAGCCATCACTGTGACCGAAAATCACAGCGACGGCCGAGGCGGGAATGAATCAGCGCTTGCCCATCGAACGGCGAGTGCCTGACGGCGCCACACCCGGAATCTTGGCGTGACGATCACCGTCCTTGCCCTTGAACTGCGGCTGCTTGGCCGCTTTGGCCGCCGCCAGGTCACCTGGCTTGAACGGAAACTTGAACGCAGGAATGGTCGGCTTGGATTCACCGGCCTCGGCCAGCTCTGCCGGGACATCGCTCACAGCGTTGTCGATTGGGGAAGTCATGAAAGCTCCGCAAAGCAAAAAGTCCGGCCCGGTGGACGAGCCGCGAAAGCGCGCAGTATACCTGCGTGCGCGGAGTTTAAAGAGCCCCCAAAAGGATACGGCCAGGGCCTTTTTGGGATAGGTCGACTAACGGACCACCTCTCCCGATCAACCCAAAAGCACTACAGCAACAAACGGTACACCCAACACATTTCCAAACATCCGAAAATGGAACGCGGAGCGTCCCGGGCTGCATTCCCACGCGGAGCGTGGGAACGATCAAGTAGTAAGCAGTCGCTTTCCGCTTTCCGCTTTCCGCTTTCCGCTTCTCGCTTCTCGCTTCTCGCTTCCCACCACTCAACACAATGAGCGTTAGCTCGAGTACCGCTCTTGACGTGCCGGCCCCATCGGAAGGCTGAGTGGAGGGATTTATCCGGGGGAGGGAGCGCAGCGACCGTGCGGCGCAGCCGCATGCATCGAGAGGATGTGCAGCGAATCAAACCGTAGGCGATGCCCCCGGATGAATCCCGGAACGAAGGAACGCCGAGCCTAGGCGAGGTGCCGAACGCAGGGGCCCAGACCTTTGGTTACTTTGGGGCGTTTGCCAAAGTGACCCGCCGTAAGGGCGGAACCATAAGCGGCCGTTACCGCAACAACGGATATACACCCAAGAAAACTGACAGCCGCGACAGCTAGCCGTCACCCTCCTGACCCCCAAACAAGTTTATAAAGACAAAACCTGCCCAAACCCCGTCCCCCTGGCGCCCCACAAGCATGCAAACCCAGAAGAAAAAAGCCCTGCTCGCTATCCTGCTGATCGCCGTCGCAGCCGGGGCCCTGTGGTTCACCCTGAAACCCGCCCCGGCCAAACTCGCAGCCCCCACCGCCATCCCGGTGCGGGTCGTCGCCGTCAGCGAAAAAGACGTCCCCCGCTACACCAGCGGCATCGGCTCGGTCCTCTCACTGCACAGCGTAGTGGTGCGCCCACAAATCGATGGCATCCTCACCAAGCTCCTGGTCAAGGAGGGCCAACTGGTGAAACAAGGCGACCTGCTCGCCACCATCGACGACCGCTCGATCCGCGCCAGCCTCGACCAGGCCCGGGCGCAACTGGGCGAAAGCCAGGCACAACTGCAAGTGGCGCTGGTCAACCTCAAGCGCTACAAACTGCTCAGCGTCGACGACGGCGTCTCCAAGCAGACCTACGACCAGCAACAGGCACTGGTCAACCAACTCAAGGCCACCGCCCAAGGCAATCAGGCCTCGATTGACGCAGCACAGGTACAACTTTCCTACACCCAGATTCGCTCCCCGGTCACCGGTCGCGTCGGGATTCGCACGGTCGACGAAGGCAACTTCCTGCGCATGACCGACACCCAGGGCCTGTTCACCGTGACCCAGATCGACCCGATCGCCGTCGAGTTTTCCCTGCCCCAGCAAATGCTGCCGACCCTGCAAGGCCTGATCAGCGATCCGCAGCGCGCACAGGTCAAGGCCTACATCGGCGCCGACACCGACGGCGAAACCGGCAACCTGCTCGGCGAAGGTCACCTGACCCTGATCGACAACCAGATCAACGCCAACACCGGCACCATCCGCGCCAAGGCCGAGTTCGACAACCCGAATCAGAAGCTCTGGCCGGGCCTGCTGGTGACGGTAAAAATTCAGACGGCACTGGATAAAGATGCGCTGGTGGTCCCGCCTACCGTCGTACAGCGAGGTCTGGATCAACACTTCGTGTACCGGGTCAACGGCGACAAGGTTGAAGCCGTGCAGGTGCAGATGGTTTATCAGGGCAGCGGCCAGGACATCATCAAGGGCGTGAAGCCCGGCGACGTACTGGTCAGTGATGGCCAGTCACGGCTCAAGCCCGGTTCGACCGTGCAAGTCATGAGCGAGCCGCCGCAGGTGGTGCAAGCGGAGCCCAAGCCATGAAGCAGCACAAAGGCGTTTCGACCTGGTGCATCGATCACCCGGTGGCGACGATTCTGCTGACCATCGCGCTGGTACTGGTCGGGGTGATTGCCTTCCCGCGCCTACCGATTGCCCCACTGCCGGAAGCGGAATTTCCGACGATCCAGGTCTCCGCCCAGTTGCCCGGCGCCAGCCCGGACACCATGGCTTCGTCCGTGGCCACGCCGCTGGAGGTGCAATTCAGCGCCATCCCCGGCATGACCCAGATGACCTCCAGTAGTGCGCTGGGCTCCAGCCTGCTGACCCTGCAATTCACCCTAGACAAGAGCATCGACACCGCCGCCCAGGAAGTGCAGGCCGCGATCAACACCGCCGCCGGCAAACTGCCGAAAGACATGCCGACCCTGCCGACCTGGAAGAAGGTCAACCCGGCCGACAGCCCGGTGCTGATCCTCAGTGTCAGCTCAACGCAAATGCCCGGCACCGAACTCAGCGACCTTGTGGAAACCCTGCTCGCGCGTCAGATCAGTCAGATCGACGGCGTAGGCCAGATCAACATCACCGGTCAGCAACGTCCGGCAATCCGCGTTCAAGCTTCGGCGGACAAACTGGCGGCCATCGGTCTGACCCTCGCCGACATTCGGGTGGCGATCCAGCAGACCAGCCTCAACCTCGCCAAAGGCGCGCTGTATGGCGAATCGAGCATTTCCACGCTGTCGACCAACGACCAGTTGTTCCACCCCGAGGAATACAGCCAGCTCATCGTTTCCTACAAGGACGGCGCCCCGGTTCACCTCAAGGATGTCGCGAAAGTCGTCAACGGTTCGGAAGATGCCTACGTGCAAGCCTGGGCAGGTGATCGGCCGGGCGTGAACCTGGTGATCTCCCGCCAGCCGGGCGCCAACATCGTCGAAACCGTGGACCGGATTCAGGCCGCCCTGCCCGGTCTCGAAGCCATGCTGCCGGCCTCGGTGCAGGTCAAAACCCTGATCGACCGCACCCAGACTATCCGCGCCTCTCTGCATGAAGTGGAAATCACCCTGCTGATCGCGATCCTGCTGGTGGTGGCGGTGATGGCGCTGTTCCTGCGCCAGTTGTCGGCGACGATGATTGTCTCGGCGGTGCTCGGCGTGTCGCTGACCGCCAGTTTCGCGCTGATGTATTTACTCGGCTTCAGTCTGAACAACCTGACGCTGGTGGCCATCGTCGTGGCGGTAGGGTTTGTGGTCGACGATGCGATCGTGGTGGTGGAAAACATCCACCGCCATCTGGAGGCCGGCGACAGCATGCGCGACGCCGCGATCAAGGGCGCCGGCGAGATCGGTTTCACCGTGGTGTCGATCAGTTTCTCGCTGGTGGCGGCGTTCATTCCGCTGCTGTTCATGGGCGGCGTAGTCGGGCGTTTGTTCAAGGAATTCGCCCTGACGGCCACCTCGACCATCATGATTTCCGTGGTGGTATCCCTGACACTGGCGCCGACGCTGGCAGCGCTGTTCATGCGCAAACCGGTGCATCACGCCCATGACAAACCGGGCTTCAGCGAACGGCTGCTCGGCTGGTACGAAAAAGGCCTGCGCCGCGCTCTCGCCCACCAGAAACTGATGATCGGCGTGTTCGGTATTTCCGTCGCGCTGGCGATTGGCGGCTACGTGTTTATCCCCAAGGGTTTCTTCCCGGTACAGGACACCGGTTTCGTCCTCGGCACCACCGAAGCCGCCGCCGATATCTCCTACAGCGACATGGTGAAAAAACACCTGGCAATGGCCGAAATCGTCGCCGCCGACCCGGCCGTCCAGGCGTTTTCCCATTCGGTCGGCGTATCCGGCAGCAACCAGACCATCGCCAACGGCCGCTTCTGGATCGCCCTGAAAAAACGCGGTGACCGCGATGTTTCGGCCAGCCAGTTCATCGACCGCATTCGTCCGCAACTGATGAAAGTCCCCGGCATCGTGCTTTACCTGCGCGCCGGCCAGGACATCAACCTCAGCTCCGGCCCGAGCCGTGCGCAGTACCAATACGTGCTCAAGAGCAACGACGGGCCGACCCTCGCCACCTGGACCCAGAAACTCACCGAGAAACTGCGCAGCATTCCGGCATTCCGTGACATTTCCAACGACCTGCAACTGGGCGGCAGCATCACTCACATCAGCATCGACCGCAGCGCCGCCGCGCGTTTCGGCCTGACAGCGAGTGATGTCGACGAGGCGCTGTACGACGCCTTCGGCCAGCGGCAGATCAACGAATTCCAGACCCAGGTCAACCAGTACAACGTAATTCTGGAGCTGGACACCAAACAGCGCGGCAAGGCCGAAAGCCTCAACTATTTCTACCTGCGCTCGCCGCTGAGCGGAGAGATGGTGCCGCTGTCGGCGCTGGCCCGATTCGATGCGCCGACCATCGGCCCGCTGTCCATTGCCCACGACGGCATGTTCCCGGCCGCCAACCTGTCGTTCAACCTGGCGCCCGGCGTAGCACTGGGCGACGCGGTGATTCTGCTCAATCAGGCCAAGGCCGAAATCGGCATGCCGACCGCCATCAGCGGCAACTTCCAGGGCGCGGCCCAGGCGTTCCAGAGCTCGCTGAAAAGTCAGCCGTGGCTGATTCTCGCGGCGCTGGTGGCGGTGTACATCATTCTCGGCGTGCTCTACGAGAGCTTCGTCCATCCGCTGACGATCATCTCGACTTTGCCGGCGGCGGGTCTCGGCGCGGTGATCATGCTGTGGATCTGCGGTCAGGACTTTTCGATCATGGCGCTGATCGGGCTGGTGCTGCTGATCGGTATCGTGAAGAAGAACGGCATCCTGATGATCGACTTCGCGCTTGAAGCGCAGCGTCATCGCGGGTTGTCGCCGCAGGATGCGATTTTCGAAGCGTGTATCACGCGGTTCCGGCCGATCATCATGACCACCCTCGCCGCCCTGCTCGGCGCACTGCCGCTGATGCTCGGTTACGGCACCGGTGCCGAACTGCGCCAGCCATTGGGGATCGCGGTCGTGGGTGGCCTGCTGGTCAGCCAGATGCTGACGCTGTTCACCACGCCGGTCATATACTTGTGGCTTGAGCGGCTGTTCCACAAGCCCAAACCTGCGCCCATCGCGGCGCTGGCAACGACAGACTGAGGCGGGTCATGCGCGTTCTGATTATCGAAGACGAAGAGAAAACCGCGGACTACCTGCACCGCGGCCTGACGGAACAGGGTTACACCGTGGATCTGGCCCGCGACGGCGTCGAGGGCCTGCACCTGGCGCTGGAAAGCGACTACGCGGTGATCGTCCTCGACGTGATGCTGCCGGGCCTTGATGGCTTCGGTGTGCTGCGCGCGTTGCGTGCGCGCAAGCAGACGCCAGTGATCATGCTCACCGCCCGCGAGCGGGTCGAAGACCGGATCCGAGGCCTGCGCGACGGCGCCGACGATTACCTCGGCAAACCGTTTTCCTTCCTCGAACTGGTGGCGCGCCTGCAAGCGCTGACCCGGCGCAGTGGCGGCCATGAACCGGTACAAGTGAGCATCGCCGACCTGTGGATCGATCTGATCAGCCGCAAGGCCACCCGCGCCGGCACCCGGCTGGATCTGACCGCGAAGGAGTTTTCGCTGCTCAGCGTGCTGGCCCGGCGTCAGGGCGAAATCCTCTCGAAAACCGCGATTGCCGAGATGGTCTGGGACATCAATTTCGACAGCGACGCCAACGTGGTCGAAGTCGCGATCAAACGCCTGCGAGCCAAGCTCGACGGGCCGTTCGACGAGAAACTGCTGCACACGATCCGGGGCATGGGTTATGTGCTGGAGAGCCGTGGTGTCCAGTAATTCGATTGCGCTACGTCTGAGCGGGATGTTCACGCTGGTGGCGCTGCTGGTGTTCCTGTTGATCGGCGGCGCGCTGTATCAACAAGTGGACAAAGGCCTGGGCCTGCTGCCGGAAGCGGAGCTCGATGCGCGTTACAGCGTGCTCGAATCCGCGCTCAATCGGTATGGCACCCCCGAGCATTGGGTGAAGATCAACGCCAAGCTCAAGCTGCTCGGCGAAGAAGACAAGCGCATCCGTTTCTGGGTGGTCAGCGGCAATCCGGGGTACGAATTTGGCGAGCCGGATGCCTTGATCCGCGCGTTTGCCCAAGGCCCGCTGGGCATGCGCGATCTGCAACTGCCCGACCATCCCTACCCGCTGAAAGTGTTGCTGACCGAACTGCCGGCCAAGGATCAACGCCCCCCGCTGCGCTTCATGATCGGCATCGACACCGAGACCTTTCACCAGACCCAGCATCAGTTGCTGATCGCGCTGGTGAGTCTGGCGGTGATCGGCGTGCTGCTGGCCTCGGCATTGGGTTATTGGGTGGCGCGGATCGGCCTCAAGCCGTTGATCAAACTGTCCCACGAAGCCCAGCGTCTGGCGCCGCCGTTGCGTGCCGGGCGACTGCGTCTGTCGCCGTTGCCGCCGGAACTGGAGCAGTTCGTCGACTCGTTCAACTCGACGCTGGAGCGGGTTGAACAAGCGTACTCACGGCTGGAATCCTTCAACGCCGACGTCGCCCATGAGCTGCGCTCGCCGTTGACCAACCTGATCGGCCAGACCCAGGTCGCCCTCACTCGCGGACGCTCTGCCGAGCATTATTTCGAAGTGCTGCAATCCAACCTCGAAGAACTGGAACGCCTGCGTTCGATCATCAACGACATGCTGTTCCTGGCCAGCGCCGATCAGGGCAGCAAGGCCACCAAACTGACCTCGACCTCGCTGGCCGATGAGGTGGCGACCACCCTCGAATACCTCGACTTCATCCTCGAAGACGCGCAGGTCCAGGTGCAGGTAAGCGGCGATGCGCAGGTGCAGATCGAAATCGCCCATCTGCGCCGGGCTTTGATCAATCTGCTGAGCAACGCGGTACAACACACCGCGCCCGGTCAGGTGATCGAAGTGCAGATCGCGGTCGAGGACCATCAGGTCAGCATCGGCGTGGCCAACCCCGGTTCGCCGATTGCCAGTGAGCATTTGCCGCGCTTGTTCGAGCGCTTCTACCGGGTGGATGCGTCGCGCAGCAACAGCGGTAACAACCACGGCCTGGGGCTGGCGATCGTCAAGGCGATTGCGTTGATGCACGGCGGCGATGTGTTTGTGCGCAGTGATCGCGGGATGAACACCTTCGGGATCCATTTGCCGGTCTGATGCCACTGACCCGGCGTTACCACCGGTCAGTTTAAAGCCCAAAAGTGGTCCCACCTGTAATTTCTGACAGTAGACGGTGCTCCGCTCACCTCATCAAATGAACAGACGAATACCACGCCGGTATTTGCCGCGTTTCATTGAATGACCTGGAGGTCAGGATGAGCAGCAATGCTACAGACAACTCAAACGTGAGCTCGATAGGCTTTCTAAGAACAACGGAAGACTACGATGGAAAAATTGATACGGCCGACGTCACCTATCGACAGTCCCCTACAGGTAACAAAGGTATTACCCTTGATGCCAAGTTAGAGCTCAAAAATCCTGACCCAAGTGACGGTCGTGCTTATTTTATCGGTATGCAAATTGATTTCCCCCCGACGTTAACGACAGGTACTCATTCACTCACTGAAACGTGGCCGGACATCATCCGGGTCGGACGCTTCACTCAACTGGACAGTCAACGAACATCTATTCCCGCTGACAGCGGATCGCTCACCTTGAAACTGTTCGATGCGAACCTAGGCCATGCTCAAGGATCGTTAGAGGCCCATATCCCAATGGATGGAGCCTCACGCAAGTTCACTGCAGAATTCGACATCCGAGATGAGACAGAGAAGTCAATTTATTGAGCTTCGATAGGCGCCACGACTAGTCGTTGAGTTCGTGGCGTTCTCTGCAGCTATTCCTTGTTTTTCGTCCTGACTGTTACCAATCAAACAAAAGTCCTTTCATGAATTGGCTCTGTTTCCCCATGGCCAGGATCCTTATCTTTGCCCGCACCAAACAGCACTTGCCAAGCAAGAAGGTTTTCAAGATGTCCAACAGTATGGGTATTGCCAGCGCTTTCGTTTTGTCCTCATTGATCCTGTCGCCAATGGCGATGGCTGAAGAATCCCAGACGTTCGTAGCGCAAAACGCCGCTCGCGCTCACGCATTCGAACAGCATCAGGCAGAAGTGATGGCCAAGGCTCAAGACGCCACGCAAGCCCCTCAGGCCGCCACTTCCCAGACTCAGGCTTCAGAGAAAGACAGCTGAGTCGCGCACCGCGCAACGTTTCCCTCGACGCGGTTGTTTGGCTCTTCCCGTTCAACCGTCGTCCTTGCAGGCCGCTGATTTTCAGCGGCCTTTTTTCGTTGTGGTCTGTAAGCTGTCCGGTTCGTCTTTAACAATTAGAAACATCCCGCACCTCAAGACATTGAAGTGTCAGTTGACCCCAAGGAGCTTTACCGCACGTGCGTTACCCAGTTCGCTTCACCCCGCTGTTCATTGCAATTGCCGCAACGATTGCCCCCGCCGCCCACGCTGCCGAAGCCGAGCAACAAGGTTTCGTCGAAGGCGCGAGTCTCAACCTCAACGCCCGCAACTACTACATGAACCGTAACCGTCTGCAGCAGACGGATGACAACATCGAGTGGGGCCAGGGTTTCCTCGGCAAATTCGAGTCGGGCTACACCGAAGGCACGGTCGGCTTCGGCATCGATGCCCACGCCATGCTCGGTCTGAAACTCGACGGCGGTGGCGGCACCGACAACTCCAGCATCCTGCCGGTCAGTGACGGCAGCGGCAAAGCGCCGGGCTCGTTCTCCACGGCGGGCGGCACCTTGAAGATGCGAGCGTTCGATACCGAGCTGAAGGCCGGTGACCTGTTCCTCGCCAACCCGGTGATCGCCGGTGGCGAGACGCGCATGCTGCCGCAGACCTTTCGCGGCCTCAGCCTGACCAATCACAGCTTCGACGGCTGGATGATTGAAGGCGGCCAGGCCAGCTTCACCAAACCCTACAACCAGAGCGGTCACAAACGCATCGGCACCTCTTACGGCACCCTCGCCGACGGCGACAAGAGCCAGCACCTGAACTGGGCCGGCGTGGCCTGGAGCGGCGTCGAAGGCCTGACCAGCAGCCTGTATGCCTCCGAGTTGAAGGACATCTGGAACCAGTACTACTACGACCTCGACTACACCTGGGCGTTGAACGATCGGGTGACCCTCAACCCGGGTCTGCACTTCTATCACACGCAGGACACCGGCGACGCGCTGCTGGGCAATATCGACAACAACACCTACAGCCTGCATCTCACCGTCGGCATCGGCAGCCACAGCGTCACCGCCGCGTATCAGCGGGTCAACGGCAACACGCCGTTCGATTACATCAGCCAGGGTGACAGCGTTTACCTCGACAACTCCCAGCAGTACTCGGACTTCAACGGCCCGAACGAGCGCTCGTGGAAACTCAAGTACGCCTACGACTTCGCCGGCATCGGCCTGCCGGGCCTGACTTCGTCGCTGTCCTACTCGCGCGGCACACTGGACCTGACCAAGGCCGATCCGGACAGCAAGGGTTACGCCTCGTGGTACAGCGCCGAAGGCCGCAACGCCAAGCACTGGGAGCGCGACATCGACCTCAAGTACGTGGTGCAGGGCGGCCAGGCCAAAGACCTGGCGGTGCGTCTGCAATGGGCGACCAACCGTGGCGGCAACGGTTACGGCGCGCTGGATACGGACACAGATGAATACCGTGTGATCATCGACTACCCGATCAACGTCTTCTAAGATCGGCGCTACAGTAAAAGGCCAGCCTGATGCGCTGGCCTTTTTCTTGCCTGTGGCAGCGAAGCGGGTACAACTACGCTTACAAGAATCCCTTACCGAAACCGAACCATGATCGCGAGCCGCACCCCTACCGTTTCCGGCACGACCGGACGCTCCGAGCTGCTGCTGATCCTCGGC
>NZ_JAIHBA010000037.1:0-12148 GCF_019718735.1 Pseudomonas sp. RIT778
TGGCGATGATCATGTGCAGTGGCCGGCGTTGCATGGCCGGATGAGTCAGGCCCAAAGCAGTCAGCAGGTCGGCGGTACCGGCACCGGCACTGAGCACGATGCGCTGGGCGCAGATCTCGCGGCCATCGACTTTCAAGCCAACCAGCACGCCGCTTTCCAGCAGCGGCTCGATGGTCTGGCCGGCCAGCAGACCGTCACCCGACAGGTCGGCCAGACGCTGGATCAGGCTCGGTACATCGATCACCAGTTCGGCGAGGCGGTAGACCTTGCCCTTGAAGCGTTTGTCTTGCAGGGCCGGCGGCAGTTGATCGCCCTTGACCTGATCGACCCGGCCACGCACCGCTTTGCTGGCGAAGAAACTGGTGAGGTTGCCGGCCAGGGTGCCCGGCGACCACAGGTAATGGGCTTCGGACAGCAGGCGCACGCCGCTCAGATCCAGTTCGCCGTTACCGGCCAGGGCTTCACGCCAGCGGCGCGGCATGTCGGCGATGGCTTCCGAGGCGCCGGTCAGCGCACCGTGCAACGCGTACTTGGCGCCGCCGTGAATGATGCCCTGGGACTTCACGCTCTGCCCGCCGCCGAGGCTGGCGCTTTCCACCAGCACGGTCGAGAAACCCTGGCGACGCAGGCGCGCGTTCAGCCAGAGACCGGCGACACCCGCGCCGACAATCAGCACGTCGGTGGAAATTGGAGATGGCATGCAACGACCTCAGTGTTCAAGACGAGGGCGCAGTATACAGACTCGGGGAAAAGGGGATTTGTCGATGATCAACAGAGGGAAGGCATGAGCCCTTGCCGGCACGATTGCCTGCAAGGGCTTAGGTCAGGATTAATGGCCGGCGGTTTTCGAGAACAGCTGAATCACCACCACGCCGAGCACGATCAGCGCCATCCCGAGCATTGCCGGGACATCCAGCTTCTGCCCATAAATGAAAAGCGCCGCGACGCTGACCATCACGATGCCCATGCCGGCCCACACCGCGTAGGCCACGCCCACCGGCACGCTGCGCACCACCAGGGTCAGCATCCAGAACGCGATGGCGTAGCCGACGATGACCAGCACCAGTGGCAATGGCGTGCTGAAACCTTTGACGGCTTTCATCGAAACGGTCGCGATCACTTCGGCACAGATGGCGATGGCCAGGTAGACGTAAGCGTTCATGTTCAAATCCTCGTGTGTAGCGTTGCTTTCTGAGGCGGCATTCTAGTGATTCACCAGATGGGGTAAAGTCATTACCTATCTGTTTACAAGATGGGTTGGCCGATGAGCATGCAGTGGAATCTGGAGCAGTTGCGGGTGTTCGTCGCGGTGGCCGAACAGCGTTCGTTTTCCGCCGTGGCGCGTCAGCAACGCAAGGCGCAGTCGGCGATCAGCAGCGCGATTGCCATGCTCGAGGACGACCTCGGTGTCAGTCTGTTCGAGCGTAGCAGTGGTCGCCAGCCGAGTCTTACCGAAACGGGTGAAGCCTTGCTTGAAGAGGCGCGTGAAGTGTTGCGCCAGTGCGAGCGCCTGAACGGTCGGGCCGTGGCCATGATGCGCGGGCAGGAAGCACAACTGCGGGTGGCCCAGGACGAGGCGATGCCTTATCAGGCGCTGGTGGAAAGCTTCGGCGCACTGGCCGAGCAGTTTCCGAGTCTGGAGGTGCAACTGACCAGCGCCGCCCAGGGTGAAGTCTCGCGCAAACTGGTGGAGCGTCGGGCCGATCTCGGGCTGCTGTTCTATCACGACGAAATCCCCGAAGCGCTGGAGCGTCGGGTGCTGGGCAGCGTGGAAATGGTCACGGTCTGCGGTGTCAATCATCCGCTGGCGGCGCAATCCCGGGTCAACTGCCAGCAGCTTGCTCAGCATCGGCAACTGCTGATGTCGACTCAGACCAGCGTCTATCCCGGCAGCGAACCGGCCAGCCCACAGGTCTGGCGTGCCGACAGTTTCTACGTGATGGCCGAATGGCTGGTGCGTGACCTCGGCTGGGCCTGGCTGCCGCGCCATGTGGTGCAGTATTCGGCGTATCAGGGCCTGATGGTGGAACTCGACAGCGAATGGACGCCGCCGGCGCTGGTGGTGGAGCTGGTCTGGCGCCGCGACGAACCCCTCGGGCCGGCCGCCCGTTGGCTGGCGGAGCGATTTGCCATACACCTGCGGGCGATCGGCGGCAAAAGCCGATAAACTCCGCCGCCATGAATAGAACTCTCTACACCGCGCTGTTTTATCTGGGGCTGCCATTGGTGGCGATTCGGCTGTGGCTGCGTTCGCGCAAGGCGCCGGCGTATGCCAAACGGATTGGCGAACGTTTCTCCTACGGCATGCCGACGCTGCAACCTGGGGGCATCTGGGTTCACGCCGTGTCGGTGGGCGAAAGCATCGCCGCCGCGCCGATGATTCGCGCGCTGCTGCAACGTTATCCACAGCTGCCAATCACCGTGACCTGCATGACGCCGACCGGTTCGGAACGCATTCACGCGCTGTTCGCCAACGAGCCGCGCATCCAGCATTGCTACTTGCCTTACGATTTGCCCTGCGCGGCGGCGCGTTTTCTGGATCGCGTGCAGCCGAAACTGGCGGTGATCATGGAAACCGAACTGTGGCCCAACCACATTCACCAATGCGCCAAACGCGGGATTCCGGTGGCGCTGGCCAACGGGCGCCTATCCGAACGTTCGGCCAAAGGCTATGGCCGATTCAGCAAACTGACCGCGCCGATGCTCGCCGAGATGAGTCTGTTCGCCGTGCAGACCGAGGCCGAAGCCCAGCGCTTCCGCGATCTCGGTGCGCGCCCGGAGACAGTCGAAGTCACCGGCTCGATCAAGTTCGACCTGACCATCGATCCGCAACTGCTGCAACGTGCCCATGAACTGCGCGGCCAATGGCAGGCGCTGGAGCGACCGGTATGGATCGCCGCCAGCACCCATGAAGGCGAAGACGAGGTGGTGCTGAACGCTCACCGTCGTTTGCTGGCCAACCATCCCGATGCGCTGCTGATTCTGGTGCCGCGTCACCCGGAGCGTTTCAACTCGGTGTTCGAGTTGTGCCAGCGTGAAGGTTTTGCCACGGTGCGTCGCTCCACTGGCGCAAGCGTCGATGCACAGACTTCGGTGCTGCTCGGCGACACCATGGGCGAATTGCTGTTTCTCTATGCCCTGGCCGACAGCGCGTTCGTCGGCGGCAGCCTGGTGCCCAACGGCGGCCACAACTTGCTGGAGCCGGCAGCGCTGGCGAAACCGGTGATCAGCGGCCCCCACCTGTTCAACTTCCTCGACATCGCCGCGCAATTGCGCAGCGCCGGGGCGTTGGCCGAGGTCGATGACGCCGAAGGTCTGGCGACAGAAGTTCAGCGTCTGTTCGAACTGCCGCGCGACGCACAGCGTATGGCCGAAGCCGGATTGAGCGTGATGCGCCGCAATCAGGGCGCGTTGCAGCGCTTGCTCGATGGCCTGGGACGGTTGATCGACCGCCCATAAAAAAACGCAGCCTCAGGGCTGCGTTTTTGTTTAAGGCCGGGCCTTGAGCTGGGCTTCGGCAGCCTTGGCCAGATCCGGTGGCAGGAAATCCTTGTCCGGGTTGTAGTCGGCTTTCAGATAACGCGTCAGATCCTGCAAATCACCCGGGTTCAACGTCCCCGCCGCCTGCTTCAGGCGCAGGTTGTCGAGGATGTAGTCGTAGCGGGTGTTGTTGTAGTTGCGCACCGAGGTGTAGAGCTGACGCTGGGCGTCGAGTACGTCGACGATGTTGCGCGTCCCCACCTGATAACCGATTTCCGTGGCTTCCACCGCGCTCTGGTTGGAGATGATCGACTGGCGGCGCGCCTGTACCTGCTCGACGTCGGTGTTCACCGCGCGGTGCAGGTTGCGGGTGTTCTCGACGATCTGCCGGCGCAGGCCTTCACGTTGCTGTTCGGTCTGATCCAGTTGCGCGTATGACTGGCGCACCTGGGAACTGGTCAGCCCGCCGCTGTAGATCGGGATGTTCACCTGCAACGCCAGGGTGCGTTGTTCGACGTTGCCGCCATACGGCGTGCCGAAGGCATTCGGGTTGCTGAAGCCGAACGAATCGTTGTCGCCTTTCTCGTATTTCGCCACGGCGTCGAGGGTCGGCAGGTGGCCGGCCTTGCGTTGTTTCAAGGTCTGTTCGGCGGAGCTGACCGCGTAGTTGCTGGCCAGCAGATTGAGGTTCTGTTTCGCGGCGGTATCGACCCAGGCCTTGGCGTCGTTCGGCGCCGGCGGCAGGATCGGCAACGTGTGGACGATGCCCTGGATCGAGTTGTACTGACGGTTGGTCAGGGTGATCAGCGCTTCGAACGCATCATCGACCTGACGCTGGGCGACGATCCGGTTGGCCCGCGCGGTGTCGTAACTGGCTTGCGATTGCAGCACGTCGGTCTTGTCCGACAGGCCCACATCGAAGCGCTCGTTGGACTGGTCGAGCTGGCGCTTGAACGCGGCTTCCTCGGCCTTGGTCGAGGCCAGGTTGTCCTGGCTGCGCAGCACGTTGAAGTAGCTTTCGGCGGTCTGCAGGATCAGGTTCTGCTCGGTGGCCGAGAGTTGCAGCGCGGCCTGCTCGTTGACGTCCTTGGCGGCCTGGTACTGGAACCAGCGATCGGCGCGGAACAGCGGTTGCGCCAAGGTCGCCTGATACGACTGGGCGCTGCGGTTGGCGACGGCCGACGGCTGATCGATGTCGGTGCGCACATTGGCGACCTGGGCGCCACCGGACAGGTTCGGCAGCAGCCCGGCGCGGGCCTGGGGCACGACTTCTTTCTGCGCGCCGTACTGGGCGCGGGCGGCGGCCAGGTCGGCGTTGTTGTCGACCGCTTCCTGATAGACGCTGACCAGATCAGTCTTGGTCGATAAAGGCGCTTCTGCTGCCCAGACCGTGGCGGTGGACGCACAAGACACGGCAACAGCCAGTGAGAGTTTGCGCAGCATGAGGCGATCCCTAGCATGAATATTATGGAAGTAATCCGGGCGCCAAAGGTAAGGCGCGGCCCATGCAGCGTCAAGGCGCAGCATGGCGTAGCGAGTGTAGTTGCGCAGGCGGCAGGCAACAATCTGCCAATTGCGCCATTCATCATGGTGTTTGCAGCGGTGTTGGCGTTCTTTGCCGGTTGTGTCTAGACTGGCCGGGTTCTTGTCGGGGTGCCTTGCTATGAGGCTGAGATCGAATAATTTCGGATCCCGTTGAACCTGATCAGGTTAGCGCCTGCGTAGGGAACAAGATTTCTCGTCACCCGGCGAGTCCTCTTGTGCTTCGTCCGGGATATTGTTCGACAATCGAACGCTCGACGACGATGCACAGCACCAGTCCTGGTGCGTCCGTGCCTTTCAGGTTCTGCTCCGACAATCCACTGCCTGGATGCTGTCTGGAGAGCCCGTGATGACTACAAAATCTAAAAACGCGATCAACCTGAGTGACTCGGCCAAGGTCGACGAGCAGTCGGTTAAGCCGTTCACCCGTTCGCAAAAAGTCTACGTTCAGGGCTCCCGCCCGGACATCCGCGTGCCGATGCGCGAAATCACCCTCGATGTGACCCCGACCGACTTCGGCGGCGAAATCAACGCGCCGGTCACCGTCTACGACACCTCCGGCCCTTACACCGATCCGAATGTGGTGATCGACGTGCGCAAAGGCTTGGGCGACGTGCGTTCGGCGTGGATCGACGACCGTGGCGACACCGAGCGCCTGCCAGGCCTGAGCTCGAACTTCGGCCAGGAGCGTCTGGCCGATCCGGAGCTGACCAAGCTGCGCTTCGCCCACGTCAACAACCCGCGCCGCGCCAAGGCCGGGGCCAACGTCAGCCAGATGCACTACGCGCGCAAAGGCATCATCACCGCCGAGATGGAATACGTCGCCATCCGCGAAAACATGAAGCTGCAAGAGGCCCGCGCTGCCGGTCTGTTGAAGCAGCAGCACGCCGGCCACAGCTTCGGCGCGAGCATCCCGAAAGAAATCACTCCTGAGTTCGTGCGCGAAGAAATCGCCCGTGGCCGCGCAATCATTCCGGCCAACATCAACCACGTCGAACTGGAGCCGATGATCATCGGCCGTAACTTCCTGGTGAAGATCAACGGCAATATCGGCAACAGCGCGCTGGGTTCGTCCATCGAAGAAGAAGTGGCGAAACTGACCTGGGGCATTCGCTGGGGCTCGGACACCGTGATGGACTTGTCCACCGGCAAACACATCCACGAAACCCGCGAATGGATCATCCGTAACTCGCCAGTGCCGATCGGCACCGTGCCGATTTATCAGGCGCTGGAAAAGGTCAACGGCGTGGCCGAAGACCTGACCTGGGAGCTGTTCCGCGACACGCTGATCGAGCAGGCGGAGCAGGGCGTCGACTACTTCACCATCCACGCCGGCGTGTTGCTGCGCTACGTGCCGCTGACCGCCAAGCGCGTGACCGGCATCGTCTCCCGTGGCGGTTCGATCATGGCCAAGTGGTGCCTGGCGCACCACAAAGAGAACTTCCTCTACACCCACTTCGACGAAATCTGCGAAATCATGAAGGCCTACGACGTCAGCTTCTCGCTGGGCGACGGCCTGCGTCCGGGCTCGATTGCCGACGCCAACGACGAAGCGCAATTCGGCGAACTGGAAACCCTCGGCGAGCTGACCAAGATCGCCTGGAAGCACGACGTGCAATGCATGATCGAAGGCCCGGGCCACGTGCCGATGCAGTTGATCAAAGAGAACATGGACAAGCAGCTGGAGTGCTGCGACGAGGCGCCGTTCTATACCCTCGGCCCGCTGACCACCGACATTGCACCGGGCTACGACCACATCACCTCCGGCATCGGTGCGGCGATGATCGGCTGGTTCGGTTGCGCGATGCTCTGCTACGTGACGCCGAAGGAACACCTGGGTCTGCCGAACAAGGATGACGTGAAGACCGGGATCATCACCTACAAGATCGCCGCTCACGCAGCGGACTTGGCCAAGGGGCATCCGGGCGCGCAGATCCGCGACAACGCCTTGAGCAAGGCGCGGTTCGAATTCCGTTGGGAAGACCAGTTCAACCTCGGTCTGGATCCGGACACCGCCCGTTCGTATCACGATGAAACCCTGCCGAAGGATTCGGCGAAGGTCGCGCATTTCTGTTCGATGTGCGGGCCGAAATTCTGCTCGATGAAGATCACTCAGGAAGTCCGCGAATACGCGGCCAACCAGCGGATCGACGCGGTCGACGTGGACGTCGCCCAGGGCCTGGCGGAACAGGCCGAGCGGTTCAAGAAGGAAGGCAGTCAGCTGTACAAGAAAGTTTGATCCCACACTGATCGTTCCCACGTCTAGGCGTCGAACCGTCCGCACCGATGGTTCCCATGCTCTGCGTGGGAACGCAGCCGTGACGCTCCGCGTCACTGGACGCGGAGCGTCCCTAGAGGCATTCCCACGCAGAGCGTGGGAACGATCAACGGGTCAGCACAACAACAAATGTCCCTCTGAGATAACACCCTTGAGCATTCAACCCGGTACTTATTCCCCCGACCTCGCCGTGCCCGCCAACCAGCGTGTGTTCGGCGGTCGCGATCTGTTTTCCCTGTGGTTTTCCCTCGGCATCGGCCTGATGGTCTTGCAGACCGGTGCATTGCTGGCGCCGGGGCTGGGCCTGTCGGGATCGCTGCTGGCGATCTTCCTCGGCACCCTGGTCGGGGTCCTGTTGCTGGCCGCCGTTGGCGTGATCGGCAGCGACACCGGCCTGTCGTCGATGGCCGCGCTGAAACTCAGCCTCGGCAGTAAAGGCGCGAGCCTGCCGGCGCTGCTCAACCTGCTGCAACTGATCGGTTGGGGTTCGTTCGAAATCATCGTCATGCGCGATGCGGCCAGCCTGCTCGGCACCCGTGCGTTCAGCGAAGGTTCGCTGTGGGCCAGTCCGATGCTGTGGACTTTGTGCTTTGGTGCGCTGGCGACCTTGCTCGCGGTCAGCGGGCCATTGACGTTTGTGCGCAAGATTCTACGCAAGTGGGGCATCTGGCTGATTCTGGCCGCGTGCATCTGGCTGACCTGGAACCTGTTCGCCAAGGCTGACCTCGCCGCCTTGTGGGCACAGGCCGGGGATGGCTCGATGCCGCTCGCCGTGGGCTTCGACATTGCGATTGCGATGCCGCTTTCGTGGCTGCCACTGATCGCCGACTACTCGCGTTTCGGCCAGCGGGCGAAGAACGTATTCGGCGGCACGGCAATCGGTTTCTTCATCGGCAACTTCTGGCTGATGAGCCTCGGCGTGGCCTACACCCTGGCCTTCGCGCCGAGCGGTGAAGTCAACGCGCTGCTGCTGGCGCTGGCCGGCGCAGGTCTGGGCATTCCGCTGTTGCTGATTTTGCTGGACGAGTCGGAAAACGCTTTCGCCGATATTCACTCGGCCGCGGTTTCCAGCGGGATTCTGTTGCGCCTGAAAGTCGAGCATCTGGCGTTGGCCATCGGCGTGATCTGCACCCTGATCGCCTTGCTTGCGCCATTGGCGCAATACCAGAACTTCCTGCTGCTGATCGGTTCGGTGTTTGCGCCGCTGTTCGGCGTGGTGCTGGTGGATCACTTCATCCTGCGCAAGCGCAGTGCCCAAGTGGCGTCGGCCGCATTGCGCTGGCCGGCACTATTGGCCTGGCTGGGTGGTATCAGCACCTATCACTTGCTGGCCAATCTGTATCCGGATGTCGGCGCGACCCTGCCGGCGCTGGTGCTGGCAGGGTTGCTGCAACTCGTGCTTGGCCGGGCTTTCAGTTACGGCCGGGAAACAGCTCGGGCTTGAGAATGCCGTTCAGGCGCGGGTAAGGGATCTTCAGTTCGACGTGGCCCAGCGCATAAGGCGCGATGGTGGTCACGTCGTATTTGAGGATCACGCCGCCGTAGGTCAGCGCCACGTTCGGGGTTTTGACGAACGGCCAGCTCTTCACGAACTCCGGTTCCTGATCGAGCTTGGTGCTGATCAGCCAGCTGTTGTGCGCCACCTGCGCGGCTTTCCAGAACGCCTCTTCCTGACCCGGCAGCAGCATGTCCGACAGGGTCAGCACCTTGTGCTGCTGACGCGAATAGTTGATGAAACCGCGTCCCGGCGTACCGTGGGCACCGCCGGTGTCCAGGTAGCTCGAGGTTTCGATGATCACCAGACCGTCATGCTGCTCGCGTACTTTCGCCTGCAAATAGCTGCTGTTGCGCGGGCCGGCGTTGGCCAGGAACTGCTCGCGATACGCTGCCAGCGTCGGCGCCACCGGCGCGTTCGGTGCGGTGCGGGTCATTTGCAGCAGGCGTTTTTCGATGATGCCGTCCAGCGCCGGTTCTGCCGGGAAGCGCAACGTATCGATGTTCACCAGCGGGCAGTCCGGGTTGGAGCAACCGGGTTTCAGCGTTTCCGAGGCGTCGCGGGTGGTTTCCAGCGGCGTGCGGTAGTTGGGCTGGAACAGACTGGCGCAAGCGCCCAGGGTCAGGGCGATGGCGGCCACGGAGGCGATTTTGAAAAGCGACATGGGCGTCCTTTCTGAAGCAGGGGAAGGCAAAAAGTTACCGCTTCGACTCTCAACGAAGCGGTCAGTTCGCCACTAAGCTAATTAGAGTGGGTTTCGCCTCCACCGTCCATCCCGCTGACAGTAAAGGGGCTGCATCAAACGTCACGGGCGCGTTAGGATGGCGCGAAGTCGAGGTCGCAGGTAAGGCGCCTCGTATTGGATTTGCAGTAAAGAGGATGCTCATGACCGATTTTGCCAAAGCCATTCCGACCGCCGTCGATATCGTGCGACGCGAGCAGTGCTACAAGGGCTTCTACAAGCTCGACCGTCTGCACTTGCGCCACGAACTGTTCGCCGGTGGCATGAGCCGCGAAATCAATCGTGAAGTGTTCGTGCGCCACGATGCGGTGTGCATGCTGCCCTACGATCCGCAGCGCGACGAAGTGGTGCTGATCGAGCAGTTTCGCGTCGGCGCTCTGGGCAAGGCGGACAACCCTTGGCTGGTGGAACTGGTCGCCGGTCTGATCGACAAGGACGAACAGCCGGAAGAAGTTGCTCACCGGGAGGCACAGGAGGAAGCTGGGCTGGACATCAAGGCCCTGTGGCCGATGACCAAATACTTTCCATCGCCGGGCGGCAGCAACGAATTCGTGCATTTGTATCTGGGGCGTTGCAGCACCGAAGGCGCGGGCGGCCTGCATGGGCTGGAGGAAGAAGCTGAAGATATTCGCGTCACGGTCTGGGCTTTTGAAGATGCCTTGCAGGCCGTACGTGACGGACGGATTGCCAATGCGGCGAGCATCATCGCCTTGCAGTGGCTGGCGCTCAATCGCGCCGAAGTGAGGGGGCTATGGTCGTAAACAAGCTGCGCGATCGCTACCGCGTCGACCTCGTGGGCCTGCAAGCCGCCTGCGAGGCGAACTACGCGCGCCTGATGCGACTGTTGCCGGACATGCGCAGCGACCCGGAGGCACGGCGCATCGCCGTGACCCAGGGCGACCAGATGCTCGGCGTGCTGACCCTGGAAGTGCTGCAGGCCTGTCCGTACACCACGACCCTGCAAGTGCGTCAGGAACACAGCCTGCCGTGGCTGCCGGTGCCGCAACTGGAAGTGCAGGTCTATCACGACGCGCGCATGGCCGAGGTGATCAGCGCCGAGCATGCGCGACGTTTTCGCGGCGTCTATCCTTACCCGAATGCGGCCATGCATCAGCCGGACGAAAAGGCCCAGCTCAATCTGTTCCTGGGCGAATGGCTGAGTCATTGCCTGGCGTGCGGACACGAATACGCGGCGGTCCGATAACCGCCGCAAGTTGTGAACTGCGTCCGGTTCGCCGGTTTCTCTTTGCGCTGTCCCCCCGCATAATTGCCGCACCTATCCAGTCCCGCGATCCCGGGGGAGAACGCCTTGCCGAGCGTATCGACTTTGACCACCGCCGACACGGCGTTGCTGGTGCAACTCTCTGACAGTCATCTGTTCGCCGAGGCGGACGGAACGCTGCTGGGCATGAACACCCGCGAGAGCCTGCAAAAAGTCATCGAGCTGGTGCTCGAACAGCAACCGCGGATCGACCTGATCGTTGCCAGCGGCGACCTGTCCCAGGACGGTACGCTGGAGTCCTACCAGCAATTCCGGCAGATGACGGCACAGATCGATGCGCCGGCCCGCTGGATCCCCGGTAACCACGACGAACCGCAGATCATGGCTCAGGCGACTGTGAAGAGCGCGCTGCTGGAGTCCGTGGTGGATGTCGGCAACTGGCGCGTGACCCTGCTCGATTCGGCGGTGCCCGGATCGGTGCCGGGGTATTTGCAGGATGACCAACTGCAATTGCTCGCCCGCTCCCTGAGCGAAGCGCCGGATCGCCATCATCTGGTGTGCTTCCACCATCATCCCGTGTCGATCGGTTGCGCCTGGATGGAGCCGATCGGCTTGCGCAATCCCGAGGCGTTTTTCGAAGTGCTCGACCGTTTCCCGCAGGCCCGTGCGGTGCTGTGGGGACATGTCCATCAGGAGATCGACCGCGAACGCAACGGCGTAAGGCTGATGGCGTCGCCGTCGACCTGCATTCAGTTCGAGCCAGGCAGCGAAGACTTCAAGGTCGGCGAACAGGCACCGGGGTATCGCTGGTTGCGATTGCTGCCGGATGGGCGGATCGAGACCGGTGTAGAGCGTGTCACGGGTTTCGATTTTCAGGTTGATTACGGCTCCGACGGTTACTGATTTCTTCGTCCGTGCGGGTTCACCTCAGGTGCGGATCAATCGAAGCACTTGCGTCACGAGACCGGCTGCATATCGTTGGGCTCGAATGCGCTGCTCTGAAGTTTCCTCATCGTTGCCGTAGATGAACTGGCCATACAGCACCGGGCCGGTCAAAAGGTATCCTTCCACACCATTTCCTTCCGCAAATTTTCTTTGCAGAGCGTCCAGGCCTGCTTCCAGAGCATCAGCATGTTTGCCACTTTGGAGCTTGATCAGGAACTGATCGGATATGTATTGCGCAGGGCCGGCGTATTGCATGACGTGAATCAGATCGCCTGCGTCCTTGGGTTCTCCACGGCTGTCGAATGCAAGCGCCTTGAGGATGATGAACGCTACCAGATCCGCATACCGGACATCTTCAATCGCAATGCCTTTGCCATCCAGCAGCGTTGCGGTCACGCGTTTTTCTTCGAACCAGTCATGAGTGATTTCCGCATGCTCTATAGC
>NZ_JAIHBA010000037.1:12248-81293 GCF_019718735.1 Pseudomonas sp. RIT778
GGATGATGAACGCTACCAGATCCGCATACCGGACATCTTCAATCGCAATGCCTTTGCCATCCAGCAGCGTTGCGGTCACGCGTTTTTCTTCGAACCAGTCATGAGTGATTTCCGCATGCTCTATAGCGAGGGCGGAAACCTCTTCACCATCGATGGATATCGTCGAGAACGGTTTTTGCTCGATAGCGCCTCTGAGAAACTCGACGAGTACAACATGCCGGTCGGAAATACGCCGTTGCCAGCGCCAGGCGGATGCCCACCCATTGTCTTCCGTGAAGCGTTCAAAGCCCCGTTCGGCCAACTGCTGGGCCAATGATGCATAGCCTCCGCCCTCGGCGATCACTTGAAGGTTGAGGACCACGTCTACATCCGATGTGCCTGCATGTGGCGGAATGTTCGGAGGCGCTTCGGGCGTGAGGTAACGCGGGACGAGGCCGCCAACCAGTCGAATCGTTGCTTTAAGGGTTCCGAATGCGCCCAGCAGCGTGACGAGAACCTGCTCGCAAGCATTGGTATGGTCGCTGGAGTAGCCGTCAGCGGTTTTAGGCTTGGGGGCCACAGCCATCATCAGATCCTTAGAATGTCTGCACGAAACCGGGCGGCCAGTTCCTTGTTTCTTCCGCGACCATTCAGCAGGTCGATGTATTGAATAAAGGGGCTGGCAAACCATGTTCCCTCATGCTTTTGGCGGAACAGCATTTCTGCGCCGCTGCGCTCAATCAGTACGATGTTCGAGCCTTTCTCGGCGGGTTTCAGTGCCAAAGCTGCCACAAAATCGCTGACGGACTCCGAAGGGATTGCGATCTCGGCGACATCGACTCCGGTCAAAAGAGGTGATAGTGCGTTTGCAGCAGTCGCCCCCGTCACTGCCCAGTCGTCCGGGATGCCTGACTTCATCGCCGTCAGCGAGACTTGAGTGAGGAGATTTTCAGGGCTCGAGGAGAATAGATACCAGCGAGATTTCGTTTCTTTGGATTTCTGGCGGGCGGCAGCCCAGGCGTCGAGCAGCTTTCCCGGTTGGCTGAGTTTACGGCGCTGGTCCCGGCCGCGTCCGTCGGATGTAACCAGCCATTCGAGTTTTTCGAGCTCCTTGAGTACAACGGAGACCGAGTAGACGGATGTTTCAGATGCCTCAGCAAGCTGATAGCCGGTGAACCAGTCTCCCTTCAGGTGGAGAAGAGCGTGTATCACTTTCTCTCTGGAGCGGCTGAAGAGAGAGAAGGTGCCCACCTCTTTTTTGCCTGCGTAAGGGCGCTCGATGTGGATCAGCCACCGATCATGGCGTAGATGCATGGAGCCGCTTGAGTCGTAGTAACCGATGTTTCTTACTTTCAACTCTTCGCGGGCACCTTTGCTCAGGTGTTTCGCAATAACCATGGGTATCACGTTTTTTTCATGAGCATTTGCGCGAAGCCGGGCGCGATAACCCTCCAGTGTCCACGCCGCATCTCTAACATCGCGGGGATAGCCTTCGTTCAGAATCTCGATCGGGACATGCCACTGTTCTTCAGATGCAGTGGCTTCTACTACGGCATCCAGCACGCTTCCTTCGCTTTGAGCCTGCTCGCAGATGCGTATGACCGAAACACCGGTCGCTTCCTCAAGCGCCGAAACGAAACCGGCCAGCAGGCTCTTTTCGTGATGATCAGATACTTTGTTTTGCATGCTTGATCCCAATTTTTTCGGGGGTGATCAGCCAAGGTTATCGATGCAGAATAGGTTATCAGTACGGATAAACAACGAAAGTTCCTTATTTGTTATCAAATTTTGCTTTGTTATCTGATCAGCTAACAAGGCTATTTTTGATAACGAATGGACAGCTGGCCCAACCCACCAAGACTCCCTGTAAACTCCGCTATCTTCAGCCGACGCCCAGGGAGCTCAAATGTCCGGTTCGATTCTCTATATCCATGGTTTCAACAGTGCGCCGGCCTCGAAAAAGGCCTGTCAGCTGGTCGAGGTAATGGAGCGGCTGGGTTTGAGCGATCAACTGCGTGTGCCGGCGCTGCATCACCACCCGCGCCAAGCCATCGGTCAGCTGGAACAGGCAATCGCCGAACTCGGCCGGCCATTGCTGGTGGGAAGCTCGCTCGGCGGCTACTATGCGACTCACCTGGCCGAGCGCCATGGCCTGAAAGCCCTGCTGGTCAACCCGGCCGTCAGTCCGCACCGGATGTTCGACGGATACCTGGGCACCCAGAAAAACCTGTACACCGACGAAACCTGGGAGCTGACCCACGACCACGTGACGGCTCTGGCCGAGCTGGAAGTGCCGGCGCCGCAGGATCCGCAGCGTTATCAGGTATGGTTGCAGACCGGGGATGAAACGCTGGATTATCGCCTTGCCCAGCAGTATTACCGGGCCTGTGCCTTGCGCATCCAGGCCGGCGGCGATCACAGTTTCCAAGGATTTGTTACACAATTGCCGGCATTGCTCAGCTTTGCCGGGATTGGCGCCGATACCTATCAGGCAATCGATTTCACCGCACTGTGAAGTCTTGCCCCATTTTCATTGAATCACTGACGACGAGACCCTATGGCCACTCCCAGCGCTAGCTCCTATAACGCCGACGCCATCGAAGTCCTCTCGGGCCTCGACCCGGTGCGCAAACGCCCCGGCATGTACACCGACACCAGTCGGCCGAACCACCTTGCCCAGGAAGTCATCGACAACAGCGTCGACGAAGCCCTGGCCGGCCACGCCAAATCGATCCAGGTCATCCTCCACGCCGATCACTCGCTGGAAGTCTGCGACGACGGCCGTGGCATGCCGGTCGACATCCACCCGGAAGAGGGCGTTTCGGGCGTCGAACTGATCCTCACCAAGCTCCATGCGGGCGGCAAGTTTTCCAACAAGAACTACCAGTTCTCCGGCGGTCTGCACGGGGTGGGTATTTCGGTGGTCAACGCCTTGTCGACCCAGGTACGGGTGCGGGTCAAACGTGACGGCAACGAATACGAAATGACCTTCGCCGACGGCTTCAAGGCCACCGATCTGCAAGTGATCGGCACCGTCGGCAAGCGCAATACCGGGACCAGCGTGTATTTCGCGCCGGATCCGAAGTACTTCGATTCGCCGAAATTCTCCATCAGCCGCCTCAAGCACGTACTCAAGGCCAAAGCCGTTCTGTGCCCGGGGCTGTTGATCAGCTTCGAAGACAAAGGCACCGGCGAAAAGGTCGAGTGGCATTACGAAGATGGCCTGCGCTCCTACCTGGTAGACGCGGTGAGCGAATTCGAGCGCCTGCCGGACGCGCCGTTCTGCGGCAACCTGGCCGGCACCAAGGAAGCGGTCGAGTGGGCCCTGTTGTGGCTGCCGGAGGGCGGCACTTCGGTCACTGAAAGCTACGTCAACCTGATCCCGACGGAGCAGGGCGGCACCCACGTCAACGGTCTGCGTCAGGGCCTGCTCGATGCGATGCGCGAGTTCTGCGAATTCCGCAGTCTGCTGCCGCGTGGCGTGAAGCTGGCGCCGGAAGACGTTTGGGAGCGCATTGCTTTCGTCCTGTCGATGAAGATGCAGGAGCCGCAATTCTCCGGCCAGACCAAGGAGCGTCTGTCGTCTCGTGAAGCAGCGGCTTTCGTTTCCGGTGTGGTCAAGGACGCGTTCAGCCTGTGGCTCAACGCCAATCCTGAAACCGGTCTGGCGCTGGCCGAACTGGCAATCAGCAACGCCGGCCGTCGCCTGAAAGCGAGCAAAAAGGTCGAGCGCAAACGCATCACCCAGGGGCCGGCATTGCCGGGCAAGCTGGCCGATTGCGCCGGGCAGGATCCGATGCGTTCCGAGCTGTTCCTGGTGGAAGGTGATTCCGCCGGCGGTTCTGCCAAGCAGGCGCGGGACAAGGAATTCCAGGCGATCCTGCCGTTGCGCGGCAAGATCCTCAACACCTGGGAAGTCGACGGCAGCGAAGTGCTGGCCAGTCAGGAGGTGCACAACATTGCCGTGGCCATCGGTGTCGATCCGGGCGCCGAGGACATGAGCCAGCTGCGCTACGGCAAGATCTGCATCCTCGCCGACGCCGACTCCGACGGTCTGCACATCGCAACATTGTTGTGCGCCTTGTTCGTCCAGCATTTCCGCCCGCTGGTGGATGCCGGTCACGTCTACGTGGCGATGCCGCCGCTGTACCGCATCGACCTGGGCAAAGAGATTTTCTACGCCCTGGACGACGCCGAGCGCGACGGGATCCTTGACCGTCTGGTGGCCGAGAAGAAACGCGGCAGGCCGCAGGTCACCCGATTCAAAGGTCTGGGTGAAATGAACCCGCCGCAGCTGCGTGAAACCACCATGGACCCGAACACCCGCCGTCTGGTGCAGTTGACCCTCGGGGACGACTTCGCCGAGACCTCGGAAATGATGGACATGCTGCTGGCGAAGAAACGCGCCGGCGACCGCAAGACCTGGCTTGAATCCAAGGGCAACCTCGCCGAGGTTCTGGCCTGATGCGGTTTGGCTGGGCCTTGGCGGGTGCGTTGCTGCTGGGTTCGATGACGGTGTCGGCAGAGCCTGTGCAAGAGCTGCGCGTGCTCGCCGAACACCCGGTCGAAGGCATGCGCGGCGGCAACCTGTCGGGGCTGGCCTTGTGCGGCAATGACCTGTGGACGGTTTCGGACCGCGACGATGATCAGATCTACCGTCTCGATATCCGCGACCGGGTCTGGCAGGCCACGGCCGTGCGCATCGATCCGCCGAAAGTGCCGGACAGCGGCTTGCCGTGGGGCATCAGTTCGCGCACCTGGGCGGCGTCGTTCATTCGGGGCGGCGATCTGGATTTCGAAGGCATCAGCTGCGACAGCGCCGGCAACCGCTACATCGTCAGCGAAGCTCACGCGGCCGTGCTGCAAGTGCCGCCGCAGGGGCCGTCGTCGTGGCTGAAAATCTCGCCGATGATGGTTCGCGAGGCGCGGGCCAGCGGGATGCTGCTGCAATTCAACGCGATATTCGAAGGCCTGGCGATCAACCCGGCGGGCGATCAGATGTGGCTGGCTGCCGAGCGGCAAAGCCGTGGCTTGTTGCTGATCAAGCGCCAGCAGACAGTGTGGGATTGTGACGGTCGCTGCGTGCTGCTCAGCGAAGGCGGGATGGAAATGCAGCCGCCACAGTTCCCGAAAGCCCGTCCGGTCAATCGGGATTTTTCCGATATCTCCCTGTTCAACGGCAAGCTGTTTACCCTTGAGCGCAACGCGTACCAGATCTGTCGACGCGATGCGCAGACGGCCAAGGTCGAGCTCTGCTGGTCATATGCGGCCGAGCTGTTGCAGGCCAATCGTCGTTACGAGCAGAACTTCGGGCTGGAAGAGGCACTGGTGGTCGATGCTCAAGGTGCATGGATCGGCGTCGACAACAATTTTGGCCCGCGCGCCGATGGCGAGGTTCGCCCGATCATCTGGCGTTTCGCCGCGCCTGAGGGTGGCTGGAGCGCCAAGCCATGAGCCAGCAACCACCGGGCAAACGCACCGGTCGGGTGCTGATGATTCTGGCGTGGTGCGCGGCGCTGTTTCTGGCCACGCGGTTTTTCGGCCAGTGGGAAGAACGCCAGCGCAATCCCAATGTGGAAGTGGCTTCGCAGCAGGGCAATGGTTTTATCGAAGTGAAACTGATCGGCAACGCCCAGGGACATTTTGTCGCCAGCGGCCTGATCAACGGTCGGCCGGTGGAGTTCATGCTCGACACCGGCGCGACCGACGTGGCAATCCCGGCCGAGGTGGCGAAAAACCTCCGGCTGGAAGAAGGTTTCGGTGTGACCCTGAGCACGGCCAATGGCCTGAGCCAGGGCTATCGCACCCGTATCGACCGCCTGCAACTGGGCGACATCGTGCTGCGGGACGTCCGCGCACTGGTGGCGCCGGGGTTGCATGGCGATCAGGTGCTGCTCGGCATGAGCGCCCTGAACAAACTTGAATTTACTCAGCGCGGCGGCACCATGCTGCTGCGCCAGACAACGAACCGATGAGGCCCGCATGAGCGACAACCTTGCAGACAGCTTAGATGGCGTAGAACGCCGGTCGCTGGCTGACTTCACCGAAAATGCCTACCTCAACTACTCCATGTACGTGATCATGGACCGTGCCCTGCCGCATATCGGCGACGGTCTGAAACCGGTACAGCGGCGTATCGTCTACGCCATGAGCGAGCTGGGGCTGGATGCCGATTCCAAGCACAAGAAGTCGGCGCGTACCGTCGGCGACGTGCTCGGCAAGTTCCACCCGCACGGCGACTCGGCGTGCTACGAGGCGATGGTGCTGATGGCCCAGCCGTTCAGCTATCGCTACACGCTGGTGGACGGCCAGGGTAACTGGGGTGCGCCGGATGATCCCAAGTCCTTCGCCGCCATGCGTTACACCGAAGCGCGGCTGTCGCGTTATTCCGAAGTGCTGCTCAGCGAACTGGGCCAGGGCACCGCGGACTGGGGCCCGAACTTCGACGGCACCCTGCAGGAACCGCTGGTGTTGCCGGCACGTTTGCCGAACATCCTGCTTAACGGCACCACCGGTATTGCCGTGGGCATGGCCACCGACGTGCCGCCGCACAACCTGCGCGAAGTTGCCACTGCGTGCGTGCGCCTGCTCGACGAGCCGAAAGCCACGGTCGAACAGCTCTGCGAGCACATCCAGGGCCCGGACTACCCGACCGAAGCGGAAATCATCACCCCGCGCGCCGACCTGCTGAAAATGTACGAAACCGGCAAGGGCTCGGTGCGCATGCGCGCCGTGTACCACGTCGAGGACGGCGACATCATCGTTACCGCGCTTCCCCACCAGGTCTCCGGGGCCAAGGTGCTGGAGCAGATCGCCGCGCTGATGCAGGCCAAACCGTCGAAAGCGCCGCAGATCGCCGATCTTCGCGACGAATCCGACCACGAAAACCCGTGCCGCATCGTGATCATCCCGGTCAACAGCCGCGTCGATCACGAAGCGCTGATGCAGCACCTGTTCGCCAGCACCGAGCTGGAGTCGACCTACCGGGTCAACGTCAACATCATCGGTCTGGACGGCAAGCCGCAGCTGAAAAACCTCCGTGCGTTGCTGGTGGAGTGGCTGGAATTCCGCGTGCTGACCGTGCGTCGCCGCCTGCAATTCCGCCTCGACAAGGTCGAGCGTCGCCTGCACCTGTTGGACGGTTTGTTGATCGCTTACCTCAACCTGGATGAAGTGATCCACATCATCCGTACCGAGGAGCATCCGAAAGCCAGGCTGATCGAGCGTTTTGACCTCAGCGAAATCCAGGCTGACTACATCCTCGACACCCGTCTGCGTCAGTTGGCGCGACTGGAAGAGATGAAGCTGCGCGACGAGCAGGACGAACTGCTCAAGGAACAAGCCAAGCTGCAAGCCCTGTTGAGCAGCGAAGCCAAGCTGAAGAAGCTGGTTCGCAGCGAGCTGCTGAAAGATGCTGAAACCTACGGCGATGACCGTCGGTCGCCAATCGTCGAGCGCGCTGAAGCCAAGGCGCTGACCGAGCACGATCTGCTGCCGAACGAGAAAGTGACTGTTGTGCTGTCGGAAAAAGGCTGGATCCGTTCGGCCAAGGGCCACGAGATCGATGCGACCGGCCTGTCGTACAAGGCTGGCGACGGCTTCAAGACCTCGGCGGCGGGGCGTTCGAACCAGTCCGCTGTGGTCATCGACTCCACGGGTCGCAGTTATTCGCTGGCCACCCACACCCTGCCATCGGCACGGGGCCAGGGCGAGCCGTTGACCGGTCGCCTGACGCCGCCGCCGGGCGCCACGTTCGAATGCGTGCTGATGCCTGAAGAGGACTCGCTGTACGTGATCGCCTCCGATGCCGGCTACGGTTTTGTGGTGAAAGGCGAAGACCTGCAAGCCAAGAACAAGGCCGGCAAGGCCCTGTTGAGCCTGCCGAACAACGCCAAGGTGATCGCGCCGCGTCCGGTCGCCGACCGCGAGCACAACTGGCTGGCCTCGGTGACGACCGAGGGTCGCCTGCTGATCTTCAAGATCAGCGATCTGCCACAATTAGGGAAGGGCAAAGGCAACAAGATCATCGGTATTTCCGGTGAACGTGTGGCCAGTCGCGAAGAATATGTCACGGACATCGCCGTTCTTCCGGAAGGCGCCACCTTGGTGCTGCAGGCCGGAAAACGTACCTTGTCGCTGAAAGCCGACGACCTCGAACACTACAAAGGTGAACGTGGTCGCCGTGGTAACAAACTGCCACGTGGCTTCCAGAGGGTGGATGCGCTGCTCGTCGAAAACCTCAATTAGGCGTCCTAGAGCGCCGTATCTACGATTTAACCCGTAGATCGGCGCTTTGGCGCTGGAGTCGGAACGCATATTCACGGATGATATGGCCTTTCCAAGCGCCGGCGTGGCCGAGCGTTCTTCATATTTATTGAGTATTTTCACTGTGGTCAGCCTTGTGGCGGCCACCTGGACGGGATGATGACTTCTCTGCGCCCCCTTATTTTCCTGCTCGCCGGCGTTCTTGGCCTGGCGGGTTGCAGCGTTCACCAGCCGGTGTCGCTGTATCAGCTGGACAGCGGAAGTCCGGCTCAGCCTGCGCAAAGCTCAGGCATGGCAGTTTTGCTGGGCCCTGTGATCGTTGCCGATTACCTGCAACGTGAAACCCTGTTGCAGCGTCAACCGGACGGCAGCCTGCAAGCCTCGGTCGATGGCCGCTGGGCCGGCAGCCTGTCTTCGGACATCGATCAGTTGCTGTTGCGTCAGGTCGCCGGGCATCTGGACAGTCAGCGCGTCGTGCTGGCGCCGGCCACCGTGGGCTTCACCCCTGACGTGCAGGTGCTGTTGACCATTACGCGTCTGGACTCGGGTCAGTCGCAACCGGCGATCCTCGACGCGCAATGGCGTCTGATCGACCGCCGTGGTCAGGTGCGCGACAACCGCATCGTCCATCTGCAGGAACAGCATGCCGGCACTACCGCCGCGCAGGTGCAGGCGCAAGGCGTGTTGTTGCAGCGTCTGGCGGAGCAGCTGTCGGTAGCGCTCAAGCCGTTGGCCAATCAGCCACCGGTCGCCGAGGCGCCGCGCAAACCGGCACCGAAACCGGCAGCACCGGCGGCGGAAGCCGAAAAGCAGCCGAAGATACCGATGGCTTCGCCGATTCGTACGGATATGGAAGTGTTCCGCTTCTAGGACTGGATCGAGTCAGAACAGAGCCCGCCTTGTGCGGGCTTTGTTGTGTCTGGGATTCTGGGTAGAAGATCAAAAGCTCCCTCACCCCAGCCCTCTCCCGGAGGGAGAGGGAGCCGACCGAGGTGTCTGGCGTCATACATCGACCTGAAAGATCTTGGCGATAATGGATTTTGCGCAGTGCGGTATTACGATTATGGATTCGGCACAGCACGCTCAGGTCGGCGTAGATCCCGAGCATCCCCCGATCGGTCCCCTCTCCCTATGGGAGAGGGCTAGGGTGAGGGGGCTCTCAAGGCCAGGCGCGATCATGAAAACGCCACGCACAAAAAAGCCCGCAGGCAATCACTCGTCTGCGGGCTTCGTTGTAACTGGTCTAAGGCTTAAGCCCGACGCTCATGCATCCGCGCCAGCTGCCGCTCAAGCATCGACGGATAAGGCTCCATCAACCGCTCCACACAGCAAGCCCCCTCAGGGCTGGCAATCGGCCGGATTCGTGCACGCTGGCGGATCAGCGCGTCGTCACCGATCTTGCGTTCCACCAGCAGCAGGTTGCGGCTGTGTTGCGACAGGGCCAGGGCGTCCTGGGCGGAGTCGGTCAGCAACAAGTCGATCTGGCTCAGACCAAACAGCTCATCGCCGAGGGTCAGGCCCAGCTGCAATTGCAGGGTGATGCCGCTGTCGGCGACTTCGATCTGCAACTGGTGGCCCAGCGCCCGCAGCAGCTCGCCGCAGCAGATGGCGTTGGTCAGGTAATCGTCGCCGCTGTCTTCGGTGTGGAACAGCATCAGCGTACTGCCGTCGTTCAGGGTTTCGATTTCGCCCTGATACAGCGACGCGGCCTGTTCCAGGCAGTCGCGATAGCGATCCTGCAACTCTTCCAGACGTGCGCGCGGCAAACGGCGAAGTTGTTCCTGCGAACCCAGTTGCACCGCCAGCACCGCCGTATGTTGCGGCACGCTTGGGGTCGGTCGGCGCACTGCCGGTTGCGCTGCTTCGTCCAGCGACTCGTCACGCAGATCGGCGAACGGGTCTTCGTCATCGTCGTCTTCAACGGTGCTGACCACATGGCGTGGCGCAGGCTTCTGCGCGGCCATCGGGCGGCTCTCGTCGAAACTCGGATCACGCAGGTTGCGCACTTCGAATTCCGGCTCGTCGTCCTCGAACTCGGGTTCCGGCTCGGGCTCCGGTTCAGCCGGCTCCGGGGCATAGTTGGCGTGCAACTGGCGGGCAAGATCACCGATCTCGTCCTGACGCTCGATCCCCGGCGTGTATTCGTCGATCCGGCGCAGCCACACACGCAATTGCAGCAGCGGCGTGGAAATGTGCCGGCCCAGACGCAGGCTCAGGGCCAGGGACAGTGCCAGCAGGATCGCACTCAGGATGCCCATGCTTTGCAGGCTGATGGTCATCGGCTGCTGGAACTGATCCATGTCCAGGCTGATGCGCAGTTGCCCGGCGGTCACGTCCTGGAAGGTGATCTTGCTCTCGTACATGCCCTCGGCTTCGCCGAGCAGGCCGTGCTTGGGCCGCTGACCGGACTCGGCGAGGATGCGGTTGTCCACGCTGTAGATGGCGGCGTGGGCCACCAGCTTGTTCTTGGTCAGGTTGTTGAGCAGCACGTTGAGGCTGAGGATGTCGTTGGACACCAGCAGCTCGGTGGCGGAGGTGGCGGTCTGCGTGGTCAGGCTTTCGCCCAGCGCATCGGCCTGCTCGTGCATGGCCTGCTTGAACTGCAGGCCCATCACGCAGGCATAGATCACCAGGGCCAGGGCGACCAGGATCACGTTATGGCTGGCAATGCGCAATGCAATCGGTACACGGCGGTGGCGCAGTGCACGGAAGATCAGCAGGAAGAAGTTATCGGTTTTAACTGGCGTGGGCCGGTTCACTGAGCTCGGCTCTTTTGTCCGTGAAGTTGACGCGCAGTATAGCGACAGGCCCTAGACCGGCAAAGCGCTGGCGGTGCCCGATGGTCACTGAAAGTGGGTAGAATGCGGTTTTTTTCCAGTTGCGGGGGTGCGCGTTGCGCGAAATCGTCCTGATTAACATCACGGGAGTCGACCGTCCGGGTCTGACAGCGGCCATTACCGGTGTTCTGGCCCAGGGTGGTGTGAATATCCTCGACATCGGTCAGGCGGTGATCCACGACATGCTGTCGTTCGGCATCCTCGTGGAAATCCCCGACTCCGAGCAAGGCAAGTCGGTGCTCAAGGACATCCTGTTCAAGGGCTATGAGCTCGACCAGCAGGTGCGCTTCACCCCGGTGTCCGAAGAGGATTACCAGCAATGGGTGGGCAATCAGGGCAAGAAACGCCACATCGTTACCCTGCTGACCCGCAAGGTCACCGCCGGCCAGTTGCAGGCCGTGAGCTCGATCACCGCCAAATACGGCCTGAACATCGACCATATCGACCGTCTGTCGGGTCGCATGCCGCTGGACACCCCGGCTGACAAGGGTAAGGGCTGCATCGAGTTCTCCGTGCGTGGCGAAGCGGCCGACCCGCAGGCGCTGCGCGCCGAGTTCCTCAGCGTGGCTCAGGAACTGAACGTCGACATCGCCTTCCAGGAAGATTCGCTGTTCCGTCGCAACCGTCGTCTGGCGGTGTTCGACATGGACTCGACCCTGATCGAAGCCGAAGTCATCGACGAGCTGGCGAAAGCCGCCGGCGTCGGCGATCAGGTTTCGGAAATCACCGAGCGGGCAATGGCCGGCGAGCTGGATTTTCGCGCCAGCTTCAAAGAGCGTCTGGCGCTGCTCAAGGGGCTGGATGTCAGCGTGCTCGACTCGATCGGCGCCTCCCTGCGTCTGACCGAGGGTGCCGAAACCCTGTTCGCCGAACTCAAGCGTCTGGGCTACAAGACCGCGATCCTGTCGGGCGGCTTCACCTACTTCGCCAAACAGTTGCAGGCCAAACTCGGCATCGACTACGTGTTCGCCAACGAACTGGAAGTGGTCGACGGCAAGTGCACCGGCGTGGCGATCGAGCCGATCGTCGATGCCCAGCGCAAGGCCGATCTGCTGAAGCAGTTGGCTGAAAAAGAAGGTTTGCGTCTGGAGCAGACCATCGCCGTGGGCGACGGCGCCAATGACCTGCCGATGCTGGCGATTGCCGGTCTGGGCGTGGCGTTCCGCGCCAAGCCGCTGGTCAAGCAGTCGGCGAAGCAGGCGATCTCGACCCTCGGTCTGGATGGCGTGCTGTACCTGCTGGGCTTCCGGGATCGCGACGGGCAGCTCTGAAAGCTCTGCCGCCTGAGCTGCCCCCTTCGCGAGCAAGCCCGCTCCCACATTGGAATGCATTTCAAATGTGGGAGCGGGCTTGCTCGCGAAGGGGGCGCCCCGGATTATCAGACTCCACTCAAAGGGACTTCCACAACGAGTCGAAATCCTCCTCGCTCCCGCCATTCCTGGCCGCCTCCAGCGAGCGATAGGCAAACTGATTGAAACTGTGAGTGCTGGCCACCCGCCGATCCAGCCCGGCGCGGTGCTCTTCGCCCTGGGTGTTGATCAGCACTTTATTGCCTTCCTGAAACGGCAGCCGTGGCGCGAGTAATGTCGCCGGCAAATCGATCGCACTGATCTCCGGCAACAGCAAACCGCGCAGATACTGGCTGTGATCATCCCGCGAACGCACCAGTTGCAACCCGCACGGCCGGGCATGGGGCGCCACCAGTTCGATGCCCATTTGCGTGCCGGCGCCGCGCACCTGGCGGATCCAGCGCACCACGGCAATGCTCCAGCCCTGGTTGAGGCTGTCCTGAATCCCGACCATTTCCCCAGCCTGCAATTCGGCCGGTACGTCCTTTGGCCAAGCAAGGCAATAACCGCCGGGGCTGTGGTTGATCACCGGCAAGGCATAGGTCGGGTAATGCGGCGGACTGTCGGCGTCGCCTTCATCGTCGATCAGCGGTTCGTAGCGGATTTCCTCGTAGGGCAACAATTCATCGGACGTGCTCTGTGGTGCGGCATCGAACGCCTGGCTCCAGCTGTCCTTTTCGCCCTGAACCACCGCGCGGCTGAAATTCGCCGCACGGGCGCCGGGGTGCTTGAGCAGTTCGCTGAAGGTGCGTTCGCCGCCGAGGTAGAAGTGCAGGGCGCTCATGCCGACGCACACGGTCAGGTTGCCCTGGCCGACGGTGCGCTGGAAGCTGCGCTCGGCGGCTTCGCCCCAGGTCGCGTGCAGGTGTTGCAGGGTGTCGAGGGTCAGGCCGGCCGGCACGGGCAGCGGCGTCGTTGTGTCCTGATGCTGAAGGTGCGCCTCGATGGCATTCACCAGCGGTTGCGGATCAAAACCGAGCAACCCTGCCTGTTGCTCGCTGCGAAACTGCGAGCGGTAACGCGGGCCGGCGTCGATGTCTGCCGAGACAGCGAACAAGCCCGCGCCCGGATTGGCGGGCTGCAGTTTAAGCCACGCGCTCCACGGTTCCACTACTTGGGCCAGGCGCGCGATCTGATTCTGGCGCAACTGATTGCAGCGGGCGCTGCCCAGCAACAGGGCGGCGAGGTAGGTCTGCTCGACGCTCAGCTCTGCGGTCAGACTGGCGAGGTCGTCGCGCACCCGGCGATGTTGCAGTTGCAGCTCGCAGGCACAGCGAAACAATTGATGCAGTTCGAACCACAGCTGTTCCGGTGCGGCGCTGTACAGCTGCGTGGCGCGAACCAGTTGCCCTTTCAGCGCATGAGTCGCCCGTTGCAGCGCTTCGCTCACCAGCGCTGCGCGATCCCGGGAATACTTGGGCGCGATCCGCCCAATGATCTGTTTGTAACCGATGGCCAGCTGACTTTGCAGGGCCTGGCACAGGTTGCTGATCTTGCGTGAGCGCTCATCGAGCATGATTGCCTGATGCAGAAAGTGCCGTTCCAGATGCTGGCAGACGAAATAAACCTCAGGCCGCAGAAGCTCCAGCAGATGCAGGCGATTGTCGCTGGGGGTCAGCAGTTGATTGAGTTCGCCGAGGCCTTGATACAGCAGGCGCGCGGTTTCGCCGATGTTGGCCTTGGGCAGGCCGGCGATCCAGCGCTTGAGGTCGCGCGGGGTGGCTTCACAGAACGACAGGCGCAACTGCGTGGGTGTCGGGGCGCTCAGTTTTGGTTGGGATCGTGGCTCACTCATGCCGTGACCAGCTCCGGCGGCGAATAGGGCAATGCCAAAAACTCTAGCAGTTATGCTCTGTTTCGCAGGCGATTGTCAGGCTTTTTTACCGCTGGTCTGCTGGCCTGGTGCCATTTCGGCAGGCGCTACTAGGCTCTCAGGCGTGCGATCGGAAACGCACGGTTGCACGGCTTGCCGCAACGTCGGGCAGGTCTCTGAAAAACTTCAAGGAGATGAGGTTCATGTCTAAATACGCAGTGGCAAATCAATGGGGCGGTAGTTCGGCACCTTGGCATCCGGGTGGAACCTGGGTGTTGGGCGCGCGGGACAACCAGAACGTCGTCGCGATCGAGATCAAGTCCGGCGACGGTGGCAAAAGCTTCACCGGCACCATGACCTACGCCGGCGAAGGCCCTATTGGCTTCAAGGCTCAGCGCACTGGCCAGAACCAGTACAACGTTGAAAACCAGTGGGGTGGCAACGATGCCCCCTGGCATCCAGGTGGCAAGTGGGTGATCGGCGGGCGGGATAACCAGAACGTTATCGCGTTGAGCGTCACGTCCAGTGACGGAGGGAAAAACCTCAGCGGCACCAATACCTACGCCAACGAAGGGCCGATCGGCTTCCGTGGGCAGATAGAGTAACGGCGCCACTCAGGTCGTGTCCGCCCCTTCGCAGACGTGCGAAAGGGCGGATCAACAGGTTCAGGCGTTCGACTGTGCCAGGGCCTGACCCATCTGTACCGGCGAGCCGGCTTTCAATTCTTCAACCCATTTCACCTGATCCGGCCCGAACAGCACGATCGCGGTCGAACCCAGCTTGAAGCGACCCAGTTCCGCACCTTTTTCCAGATGAATCGGCGCACGGGCGGCTTCGTCGTAGCGGAAGGTTTTCAGTTCGCGCTTCGGTGGTGTGACCAGACCGGCCCACACGGTTTCGATCGATGCCACGATCATCGCGCCCACCAGCACCACGGCCATCGGCCCGCGCTCGGTGTCGAAGATGCACGCTACACGCTCGTTGCGGGCAAACAGCTCCGGAACGTTTTCCGCGGTGGTCTGGTTGACCGAGAAGATCCGGCCCGGGATGTAGACCATTTCGCGCAGGGTGCCGGCCAGCGGCATGTGCACGCGGTGGTAGTCCTTTGGCGACAGGTAAACAGTCGCGAATTCACCGCCCATGAACGGCGCCGCATTGGCCGCGTCGCCACCCAGCAGTTCCAGCACGCTGAAGCTGTGGCCCTTGGCCTGGAAGATGCGACCGTGTTCGATCGGGCCGAGCTGGCTGATCGCACCGTCGGCCGGGCTGAGGATCGCGCCCGGGGTCTGATCCAGCGGGCGTGCGCCGTCTTTCAGGGCGCGGGTGAAGAAGGCGTTGAAGTGCTCGTAAGCGGTGACGTCTTCAACCAGTGCCTGCGACATGTCCACCTGATAACGCTTGGCGAACCAGGTGGTGAAGGCATTCTTGAACCAGCGCACGCGGCACTCGGCGACGCAGCCGGCCAGGCGCGACAGCAGGTGATGAGGCAGCAGGTATTGGTTGATGATAAACAAACGCTCTTTCATGACTGTCCTTAAAAATCCTTAAAGCTCGACGGGGGTGTCGGGGTGGTTGCCCCATTCGCCCCAGGAACCGGCGTAGCCCTTGACCCGCGGATAACCGAGGGCCTTGGCCACCAGATAAGTGAAACCGGACCGGTGATGGGTCTGGCAGTGGGTAATGATTTCTTTGTCTTTGGTGATCCCGAGGTTTTCGAGGATCTGCGGCATGTCGGTACGGATGCGCAGCTGACGCGCCTGATCCATGCCCGCCGTCCATTCGAAATTGACCGCGCCGGGGATGTGCCCGCCCTTGGCCGCCAGGACTTTCTCGCCGGAATATTCCAGCGGTCCGCGAGCGTCCCAGATGGCCAGGTCAGCAGCGCCGAGACGGCTTTGCAGGTATTCGCGGGTGGCGGTCGGTTCCTCGTGCAGCGTCAGGGCAACCGGGCCGCCCGCCGCCGGAGGAATCTGGATCGACATCGGCGAGCCTTCCGCCAGCCACGCCGGCAGACCGCCGTCGAGGTAGTGGTATTTGTCATGGCCGATCACGTCGAGCAGCCAGATGAAGCGCCCGGCCCAGCCACCGCCTTCGTCGTCATAGACCACGTAGACCGCGTCTTTGCGATGGCCCAGCTCACCGAACAGTTCTTCGAGTTTTTCCTTGCTCGGCAACAGGCCCGGAGCCGGCGCCTGACCCAGCTGGGTGCGTTTCGGATCAACAAAACGTGCGCCGGGAATATGTCCCTCGGCGTAGCGGGCGGCACTGGTCAGATCCACCAGAATCAGATCGCGGGATTCGAGGCGCGGCAGCAGGTCGCTCGGCTCGATCACCAGGGCCAGGCCAGAGAAATCAGACATGTGAGGTCTCCAGAGCACAAAGGGGAAGGATTGTAGCTGTCATTGGCCGCGCTGGCTAAAACTGTGCAGGGCTTTCTCGATGCACTGCGCGGTTTTGCCGAAGGCCTGCACAGTGATGTCGGCGAACGGCCCGCCGCCCTGGTCGGCGACCACGATCATGATCACCCGGCCGTTGTTCACCAGCGAGCGCAGGAATAGATGTTCGCCACGAAACAGCGTGCGCAGCGAGGGTGGCAGCAGGGCGGAAAACTGGGCGTTGTTGTCCGGGGTGATCCGCACTTGCGCCTGCTGCGCGAGCAAGCGTTGCAGCACCGAACTCTGGCTGACGACGAAATTGAGCGCAGCGGCTTCCTTCGGCAATCCCGAGGTTTGATGGACGCGCAGATTGGCGTGGCTGCGGTCGGCCATCAGGATCATCACCCGGCGCATACCGCTGGCGACCAGCGCATCGCGGGCGGCGACGGTCAGGCTCATGGCATTGGTGAAGCGGCTTGGCACAGCCAGCAACTCGGCGCATTGCCGGCGCCACTGGGTCAGGTCTTCAGCGGAAGGCGCCGCAGCCGGGAGCATTCCGGCGGGCAGGCGACGGGTGCCCCACGGCCACAGCAGCGAAACCGCCGGGTGCCACAGGTCCGGCATGGAATGATGGCGAGCGCTGACGGCGGCCTGTTGGTGCAGCTGCTGTTGCACCTCGTCCATCGAGATTTGCAGGTAGAGGCTGGTCAGGAATTGCCAGCGCTCACTGTGCGGACTGTCCCAGGCCTGTTGCGCCGAGAGCGCCAGACCGTTGGCCAGCAGCACGGTGTTGGCCGGCTGGTTGAGCCAGCGGCGCAGGGTCGGGTCGTCGTCGAGGCGGTTTTGCTGGCGCAGCGGATGATCGACGTCGCGGGCAATGCGCAGGACTTTGACCAGTTCGCGCTGCTCGGTCAGCAGCAGGCGATAACCTTGCTGGACCCAGATCGGCAGACGCCAGGCTTCGACCAGCGCTTCGCCGATTTTCAGCAGGCGCACACCGAATAGCTGCTTTTCCACGACTCGCGCTGATTCGCCCTTGTGGATAACCCGCACTTCCCACTCTTCAAGCAATTTGGGAAAGGTCAGCGCCAGCGGCCACAGCGGCGACAGAAACAGCAGGCTGCCCCAATGAATGTCCTGCCACAGGCGCGCGAGACGGCTGGCGAAAAAACCGTTGGCCTGTTGCGTGGCGTGCTGGCTGATCATCTGCAACTGGCGCAGGGCCTGGGGGATCTGTGCGGCAGGTTCGGCGGGCAGGCGAGCGAGCAGTTCTTCGGTACGGCCAAGGCCGAGACGATTGATCGCCACTTCGAGGTTTTCCGCAGGCGCGGTCATGTTGCCGTGGGTGTGGCGGTTGGCTTCGCGGATGATGCTCAGGGCCAGCGCCGGACTGTCCTGCATCAGGTCGGCGATGTCGCGCAACGAGCTGCGGTCATCGCGAATCGCCCGGCAGACCCGGTCATGGGCGTCTTGCGGCACCGGCACGCGAACGCTGTCGAGCAGCTTCACCCAGCCATCGAGTGTGGTCGGTTTTACGTGTGGGACGTTCGTTTCATTAGCCATGTCTGGACGAGATCTTCACTGACTGTAGACGCGCCCGGCATGGGCTAAATTGGCTTTTCGCCTGAACTGGCTATAGTCTGGCGCAGTTTTGCCGATAAGTAGAAGAAGAGATTTTTTAACTTCCGAATATGACCTTGAACCCGACTTAAATAAGTACTTTCTACCTATGGCTAAAATTATCGGCATCATCGTCGTATTCGCGAGCGTGCTCGGCGGATACGTGCTCTCCCACGGCAAGATTGCCGCTCTGATCCAGCCCTTCGAGGTGATGATTATCGGCGGTGCTGCACTCGGTGCATTCCTGCAGGCCAACCCCGGCTACATGACGATGCACGTGCTCAAGAAATCCCTGAGCATGTTCAGTTCGCGTTTCAGCCACACGTTCTATCTGGAAGTGCTGGGCCTGATCTACGAGATCCTCAACAAGAGCCGCCGCGAAGGCATGATGGCCATCGAAGGCGACATCGAAGACGCCGCCGCGAGCCCGATCTTCGCCAAGTACCCGGCGGTACTGAAAGACGAACGCATGACCGCGTTCATCTGCGATTACCTGCGCATCATGTCCTCCGGCAACATGGCTCCCCACGAGCTGGAAGGTCTGTTCGACATGGAACTGTACAGCCTGAAGGAAGACCTCGAGCATCCGTCCCACGCGGTGAACGGCATTGCCGACGCCATGCCGGGTTTCGGTATCGTCGCGGCGGTACTGGGTATCGTGGTGACGATGGCCTCGCTGGGTGAGGGCGATCAGAAGTCCATCGGTCTGCACGTAGGTGCGGCACTGGTCGGTACCTTCTTCGGTATTCTCGCGGCGTACGGTTTCTTCGGCCCGCTGGCGCACTCCCTGGCGCACGATGCCAAGGAAGAGCTGAACGTCTACGAAGCCATCAAGGCCTCGCTGGTGGCTTCGGCTTCCGGCATGCCGCCATCGCTGGCTGTCGAGTTCGGTCGCAAGGTTCTGTACCCGGCTCACCGTCCAAGCTTTGCCGAGCTGGAACAAGCCGTTCGCGGTCGTTAAGTCATGGAAAATAACCAGCCGATAATCATCAAGCGCGTCAAGCGCATCGCCGGCGGGCATCACGGCGGAGCGTGGAAGATCGCCTTCGCCGACTTCGCGACGGCGATGATGGCGTTCTTCCTGGTGTTGTGGCTGCTGTCCACCGCGACCCCGGAACAGAAGATCGCCATCGCCGGTTACTTCAAGGACCCGGTCGGTTTCTCCGAGAGCGGCACGCCGTACATCATCGATCTGGGCGGTACGCCGACCCTCGCGCCGGAAAACACCCTCAACCCTGAAGTGAAGTCGCAGCCGCAGCCGGACAAGGTCACGGTCGACACCGAACAGGTTGAAGGCATGGCCGAGCAGGTCGAGAAGGAACGCCTGGAACTGCTGCTGCAAGAACTGCAGAACAAGGTCGACGAGAACCCGCAACTGCAGAAATTCAAGGACCAGATCCTGTTCGAGATCACGCCGAACGGCTTGCGCATCCAGATCATGGACGCCGAGAACCGGCCGATGTTCGACTCCGGTTCTGCACGCCTGAAACCGTACTTCGAAGACATCCTGCTGGCCATGGCCGACACCATCAAAGCGGTGCCGAACAAGATCAGCATCAGCGGTCACACCGATGCCAAGCCTTACGTGGGCAATGGCGACTTCGGCAACTGGGAGCTTTCGGCCAACCGTGCCAACGCCGCCCGGCGTGCACTGGTGGCAGGCAGTTATCCGGATGCTCAAGTGGCGCGGGTTGTTGGTTACGCCTCGTCGGCGCTGTTCGACAAGGAGAACCCGTTCAACCCGGTCAACCGCCGCATCGACATCGTGGTGCTGACCAAGAAGGCCCAGGCGGCCATCGAAGGTTCGCAAGGTGCCGACCCGTCGCAACCGGCAGATCAAGGCCAGAACGGCGCCGCGCCGGCCACCCCGGTCGACCCGAACGCCTTGCCGGCGGATCAGCAGCCGGTACCGGCCCACGAGTTGCGCGAACGGCTGAACCTGTTCGACGACCCGCTGCCGAAACCGACGGAACCGGGTGCAGCGGCACCAGCCCCGGCGCCTGCTGCACCGGCTCCCGCGCCGAAACAGTGACCCACAAAAAAGCCGCGAGATGATCGCGGCTTTTTTGTGTCTGGCTACTTAATGGTTCAGTAGCCGTTTTCCGGCAAACTGGCGATGATCGAGCGGTAGCTGTTCATTCGCTGCTGCTGCACGCGGCCGTCTTCCAGGGCCTTGAGCAGTGCGCATCCCGGTTCGCGGTCGTGTTTGCAGTCGCGGAAGCGGCAGGTGCCGAGCAAGTCGTTGAACTCGATGAAACCGGCTTCGACGTCGGCGCGGCTGACGTGGCCGAGGCCGAATTCACGGATGCCCGGGGAGTCGATCAGTTCGCCGCCGCCGGGGAAGTGGAACAGGCGTGCGGTGGTCGTGGTGTGCGTGCCCTGGCCGGACAGCTCGGACAGCGGGCCGACGCGGGTTTCGACTTCCGGCAGCAGGCTGTTGACCAGCGACGACTTGCCGACACCGGACTGGCCGACGAACACGCTGATGCGCCCGTCGAGCTGCTTCTGCAATTGCTCCATGCCGTTGCCGTGGTGCGCCGAGACTTCCAGCACCGGGTAACCCAGCGTGCGATAGACCGCCAGCAGGGCATTCAGCGCCGGGGCGTTCTGCTCGTCGATCAGGTCGAATTTGTTCAGCAGCAGCAACGGGCGGATGCCGGCGTGCTCTGCGGCGACCAGATAGCGGTCGATCAGGTTCGCATGGGGCTCGGGCAGCGGGGCGAAGACGATGACGATCATGTCGACGTTGGCGGCCACCGGTTTGAGCTGGCCACGGCTGTCCGGGCGGCAGAGTTCAGTAGTGCGCGGCAGTTGCGCGACGATCACGCCGATGCCCTGGTTGCCGGCGCGCCAGACCACTTGATCGCCGGTCACCAGCGCTGGCAGGTTGGCCCGCAAGTGGCAGCGGAAGACCTGGCCGGCCAGTTCGCCGTCAACGGCCTCGACCTCGACCTGCACGCCGAAGTGGGCGATCACCAGGCCGTGCTGTTCCGGGCCCAGATCGCCGCCTTCGAGCGCCTCGACAGCCGAGGACTCGCGTTTGGCGGCGCGGGCGGCGCGCTCGCCCTGAATCTTTTCGATGCGCCAGTTTTGACGACGATTGAGTTGGCGTTTGGCCATGGGTGTTCCGTCTGAAGAATGCAGCGATTAGGTAAAACGGCCGCGAGTTTAGCACGCCCGGCAGGCTGCCTAGGCTAAACTGCGCAGCATTGCTCAGGAGCCGAAATATGCAAAACCCGCAGAATCTGATCTGGATCGACCTCGAAATGACCGGTCTGGATCCGGAAAACGACGTGATCATCGAAATGGCCACCATCGTCACCGACAGTGACCTGAACACCCTGGCCGAAGGCCCGGTGATCGCCATTCACCACAGCGACGAAGTCCTCGCCCGCATGGACGAGTGGAACACCCGCACTCACGGCAACTCGGGCCTGACCCAGCGCGTGCGTGAAAGCCGCGTGAGCATGGCCGAGGCTGAAGCCGAAACCATCGCCTTCCTGGAGAAGTGGGTGCCGAAGGGCAAGTCGCCGATCTGTGGCAACAGCATCTGCCAGGATCGTCGCTTCCTTTATACCCACATGAAGTCGCTGGAAAGCTACTTCCACTACCGCAACCTCGACGTCTCCACACTCAAGGAACTGGCCGCGCGCTGGGCGCCGGACGTGCGTGACAGCTTCAAGAAGGGCAGCACTCACCTGGCGCTGGACGACATCCGCGAATCCATCGCCGAGCTGCAGCACTACCGCAAGCATTTCATCAAGTTCTGAGATCGGCACCCACGCCGAGGTGCCCTCTTTTGGTGCCTCGGCGAAGTGAGTAGACTGCGCGCCTTCCTGCCAGGATCGCCACCATGTTGCTGATGCTCTACCTCGTCGCCATTACTGCCGAAGCCATGACCGGCGCCCTGTCTGCGGGCCGTCGCGGCATGGACTGGTTCGGCGTGGTGCTGATCGCCTGCGTCACGGCTTTAGGCGGCGGTTCGGTGCGCGATGTGCTGCTCGGGCATTACCCGCTGACCTGGGTCAAACACCCGGAATACCTGGTGCTGACAACGGTCGCCGCGATGATCACCGTGTTCACCGCACGCTGGATGCGTCACCTGCGTTCGCTGTTTCTGGTGCTCGACGCGGTCGGTCTGGTGGCATTTACCCTGATCGGCTGCATGACTGCCCTTGAAATGGGCCACGGCATGCTGGTGGCCTCGGTCAGCGGCGTGATCACCGGGGTATTCGGCGGCATTCTGCGCGATATCTTCTGCAACGACATCCCGTTGATCTTCCGTCGCGAACTGTATGCCAGCGTCTCGTTCGCTGCGGCGTGGTGCTACATGCTCTGTCTGTTCCTGAACGTGCCGAGCGAGCAGGCGATTCTGATCACGCTGTTTGGTGGCTTCCTGTTGCGCCTGCTGGCGATTCGTTTTCATTGGGAAATGCCAAAGTTTGTCTATAACGACGAGCATTGAAACCTTGCGCAAATGAACCCATAGCTGGTCTGCCAGCAAATGACTTCTTTGCTATCTGGATTGTCCGGGGCGGCCGCGTTACGTTCTTCGAGAGCTTTTTTCTTTGGATTTACATTTTATGATGAATGTATCTCGAAGTTAATATGGCCGATTTTTTAGAATTGCCGATTCTGTATTGGTTTTAGCTACAGGTTCTTACACTTAACTTTTTGCCGGTTTGGGGTTGCATGTTATTCATGGCTTACTTCGTTTTTGCTTTGCGAGGTATGGAATGACATCAAGCACAAGGAGTAAAAGTATGAGTGAGCTTAACGAAGTATCAGGAAATCAGTTGGCCGGTCCTGGAAGACTGGACAGTATTGACTTGAAAGTGAAGTTGAATTCTTCCTCGTCCACGCGAAATAAAGTGCTGTACGGCAACGGCCGCATGCAAGTAAAGGTTCAGGTGCTGGTGTCAGGTTATGATGAAAACGGGGATCGCATTCTGGTTCCAGGAGACGTCATGAATACGGTTGAACTTATTCACTACAACACCGGGAGAGCCTTGCGCGACGGCTGGAGTGCCAGTATCGATCAAGGTCGATATACGCTGGAAGCGCCAGTGATTAAGGATGAGCCGGATAACGGTATCCATCCGCAAGTGCGCACATTCTGGGTATCGTCCTCGGGTAGCGGCTCGACGCAAATCGCGGCAAGCGTTTTTTTGAACGGAGTGACTATCCGAAGCAATGCAACCGGTCTTTCCGGTTTTCAGGACAGCAGTGTCACTCTGGACGCTCAGGTGCCGGTTACCTATTCGGTCGACCAGTTTCGCTGGACTTCGACCAGGCGCGGCAATGAGGAGCCGGGAAACCGGATCTGGAACTACTATCTCGGACTTGTTTATCAGGGACAGCAGATCAATCTGGTGGACTGGGTTGCTTCAAAAGGTACGGATGATGTCATGTTTGCCTATGGTAACTGGGTACATGCGTGGAAAACCAACTATCTGAAGGGAGTCATGGTAAGGCCGAACAAGACTGATATCACTGTGGCGCTACCTGTTAATGACAATACTTTTGTAAATTATACATTTCGAGATCACGCTCTGGATTCTTCGTCAAAGACCAAAGAGTATGTCGTGATAGTCAATGATCGTCACGGCGAGTTGACCGTCGTGCAGGCGCTTTCCGAGTTTGCGTACACTGCGGCAGATTCCAGCGCCGATGGCGTGTTTCCGTTTGTCGCAATCGATCAATATGGCACAGAGCACAAGTTGGCCATTCGGACCGACTCTGAAAAGCGTGAGTTCTTTCTGGAACGGGGATAAGTCCGCGGCGAGTGCAGTCACTGCTTGAGTTCTTTTCGTCGAGACCTTGCCGATTAAAAATACAACGGTGTCGACTCCTGTATTGGTTGATGGTGAGCGTGGCAGCGCGCACGTCTGATGTCGCCCGATTTGTTTTACGGTTAATGCAGCCGTTTTTTCGCAGTTTTAAATGATTGCGGAAAAGCGGTTCTTTATTGTGCGTAATTGATTCGATTTTGAAACAAATGACAGGATGTTATTTATGAGTAACCACTCTCCGGAATCCGTGCATTCGAATGCTTTCAATTTTGGTGATTTTGTAGCCGGCGGGGTCGATCCCAGAACCGGCGTTTATACCTGTTCGTTATCCCTTGGGTCTATTCAGTCCGTCGATCTCAACGGCCCTTCATTCAATCTTGCGCTGAATTTCAATCCCTTGAATTCACACAATGCCGGTTATGGCGCCGGCTGGTCCTTGTCGATCACCCGTTATGACTTGCGCAGCAGAGTCATGACGTTCTCTAGCGGCGAGAGCTACAAAGCTGTGGAGTCGCGGGGAGCCTTGCATTTCAAGGAAATGAAGCTGGAAAGTGCCAAGGTTCTGAAAACTGCTGATGGACGATACGAGATCCGATACAAGGATGGTCGACGTGAAGTGCTCAAGGTCCATGGGGCGACTAATATCGCGGTTCCCGAGACGATATTCGCAGCCAATGGCGTGAGTATTTCCCTGAAGTACAGGACGTTCAATGAGCAGCCGATGCTGATCGAGATCAGCGACTTCCAAAGAACGTTGCTCAAGATCGCCCGCAAAGACACAAGAGTGATTCTGACCCGGCATCCGGAGACGCCCTCCAGCGCTGAGTTTGCTCTGACGCTCAGAAACAATCAGGTCAACGCCATCGATTTGCCGGAAGGTGGGGGCTGGAAGCTGCAGTACGCAGACGGTTATCTGACCCGAGTTGAATCGCCCCTGGGTGCCGTGGAAAACATTCGCTACAAGGAAGTCGGCCATCGATTCCCGACCGTCGAGGGCGATCAAAGCCTGCCGTGCGTCATTGCCCACGATATCTACGCCAGACACGGGCAACCGAAGGTCAGCAAGATTTACACCTACTCGGACCATAATTACCTTGGGCACGGCGTTGCAGCGGATCCCCAGGACGATGGCGATCCTCTTTTCCGCGCCGTGGGGGGCTATCAGTATTCCAGCGAAGAGCGGCTGATTGTCGGGAACAAAGTCCACACCCGTATCAAGCGAACCTATAACAAGTTCCATTTGTTGATTTCCGAGGTGACCACTTGCGGTAATGCGCAAACGTCGGTTTCAACCCGATATTACTGTGACGTAAAGCTACCTTTCACTCAGCAGCCTGCGCAGTTCCGGATGCCTCAAGTCCAGACCCTGACTTACGAGGACCTGACGACAAAAGAGAAGCGTTCCGAGACCTCTGTCACTGAATACGATGCCATCGGCAACCTGCTCAAACAGGTTGGGGTGGACGGGGTGACAACGCGGTTTGAATACTATCCGGCGACCCAGACTCCCGATTGTCCGGCCGATCCGCTGGAGTTTGTCCGCTTCCTGAAGCAGAAAACCGTGGCCCCCGCGACGGGTGGCGGTGCGTCCACCGTCACACGTTACCGCTATGCCTTACTCCCCATGCTCGAGGGAGGGACGCTGGCCAGTGTGGTGCCTGTGGAGGAAAACTTCTTCGAGTGGGTCGCAGATCGCGAAGTCCATCGTTCGACCATTGCGCTGACTTATCTGGAAACGCCGGACAACCCGCTTACACACGGCCTCCTGAAGCAGCAGAAGGTCACCCGTAACGGCACGACGACTTGTATCAACTATGCCTACGCGACCGACGATTTCTCCCTGAGGCTGAAGACAACCTTGCAGGGTTTCGACGGTACCGCGAGTTCGACCGAGCAAACGCTTTCCACCCTGAGCGGTTTGGCGCTGTCAGAGCGCGATGCCGACGACAGTGTGGTTACATTCGAATACGACAAGCTCGGGCGTCGTGTCCGCAAGACGCTTGTCTCTGGCACGGCGCATGTCGCGTCGTACCAATGGCGTCACGAAACGGCCAAGGTAGACGTGCCGGCCACGGTGGTTCTGACCGATCCGTCGGGAGGTATGCAAAAAGTTACCTACGACGCGTTGGGGAGGGTCATCGGCGTTGAAGAAATGGATTGTGACAACCCGGATCCGGCAGGTGCATTTCCAATGCGAGTGTTCTATGCCGCGCTCCATGATCAGGTCGGACGATTGACTGAGCAGACCCGCACCGATTGGTGGGACGGTGTTGCGCGCCCTGTGAAGTCGCAGCTGTTTTACGATAACTGGGGTCAGGTCAAGGAGACTCGCCATGCCGACGGACGAGTCGAGTACAACGAGTTCGATCCGGTGAAGCGCCAGCGCAAGCATTGGCAGCAAGGCCTGGGTAAAACCGTCACTGTCTTCAATGCCTTCGGCAAGCCGGACAGCCTTGAAGTCTTCGACCTCAAGGCGCAAAGCCTGGGCAAAACCGTCTTTGAGTACGACGGATTGGGGCGCACCATCAGTCAAACCGATCCGGCGGGGAACAAGACCAGTTATGAGTACGATGCGTACGATCGTCTGTTTCGCAGTGTTTTGCCTGACGGGCATGCGGTACAGACCGAGTTTGCCGTCCATAGCTCCGAGGCATTGCCGGTCGCCATCAGGGTCGCCGGGAAACTGTTGGGGCAGCAGGTCTTCGATGGTTTGAACCGGCTGACAGAGCATTCGGTGGGCGGGCGCAAGTCGGTTGCGGTTTATTCGGCCGGCAAGACTCAGCCCGCATCGCACACGAGCGCCGCAGGGGAAACGACCGGGTTTGTCTATTCATCGGGACCGGGTGGGGCCTTGATTGAGCGCAAAGCGCTAACAGGCAGCGGAGTACTCACCCGTTTCACCTATGACGAACGAAACGGCAGAATGGAAAGTTGCGTCGAGCAAGGACGTGAGAATCTGTTCGAATACTTTCCTTCCGGGCGCCTGAAGTCGGAAACAACCCGCTTTGCCGAACGGCGCCAGACGACCTCCCAAACCTACTCGCTGGCGGGGCGCCCTCTGGAATACGTGGACGTGGTGGGCACGCGGCACAAAACCGAGTACGACATCTGGGGGCGCGAAACCTTGCACAGGCAAGGCCCGGTAGAAACTCGATACTTCTATGGCAAGGCTGGTTTGCTTGAGCGGATCGAAACCCGGGATACCCTGTCCCGGCATCAGCTCCTCACGCATCTGACTTACGATGATATCGGTCGTGAGCTGACCCGCCGTTTCGAAGTCAACGGATTGCCCTCGCAAACACTGACCTCCAGTTACACCGTGGCGGGCAAGCTGGCGCAGAAGGTTCTCAGACGCGGCTTCATGGTGTTGCGCGATGAGCGGTTCTCTTACGACGCACGCGGGCGAGTCATCCAGTACGACTGTGAAGGGCTCCAGCGACCGCGAGACCCTTATGGCAAGGAAATTATCCAGCAAACATTCACGTTCGATGCGCTGGATAACATTCTCGCCCTGCAAACCACGTTCCCTCTGGGCGTCAACGTGACGACGTTCAGTTTCAGCGAACAGGATCCGGCCCAGTTGGTCGGGGTTCAACATTCTCATGCCGACTATCCGGCACCGGTCACCCTGGAATACGACGCCAACGGCCGGATGTTCAAGGACGATAAGGGCCGTACTCTGGCCTACGACACGTTTGGCCGCCTGACTCAGGTTATCGATTCACGTGGGGAGGTCCTGCGTGGTTACCGATACGACGGCTTCGATCGGCTGGTCGAGCTGTCGCAATCCGGAAAGTCGGCGGTGCAGCGCTTCTATCACCACAACAAAATGAGCAACGAAGTCAGTGGTCCTGAATCACGCAGTGTCGTGCGACACGGCCGTCTGATATTGGGACAGCAGCAACTGGGAGCGGATGCGGGTATCCGGCTTTTCGGGGCTGACCAGCAGCAGAGCGTGCTGAGTCGCTCGCATGGCGAACAATCGCTCGACAGCGCCTACAGTCCCTACGGGCATCGGCCTGTCGAGGGAGGCCTGTTCAGTCAGGCGGGTTTCAATGGCGAGCAACTGGATGAGGTCACCGGTCTGTATCTGCTGGGCAATGGTTACCGGGCCTACAGCCCGACACTGATGCGCTTCATCAGCCCGGACAGCCTGAGCCCGCTCGATGCAGGCGGCTTGAATGCTTACGCGTATTGCCTTGGCGATCCGGTTAACCGAGTGGATCCCACGGGGCATGTTTCCTGGCAGTCGATTGCCGGGATTGCGCTGGGGTTTATCGGGAGTATTGCAAGTATCGCGACACTGGGGGCGGCCACGCCATTGGCATTACTGGCCGTGGGACTGGGAGTCGCCTCGGGCGTTACGGCCATTGCCAGCGAGTTGGCGCATGAACTGGATCCGCACTCTTCGGCTGGCGACATTCTGGGTTACATCAGCCTGGGGCTTGGGTTGGCATCTCTTGGCGCCGGGCTGGCGGGTCAGGCTATCAGAGGTGCCAGCAGGTTGGCGGGGGCTTTCAAGTCAGGATTGAGCAACAATCCGCGCGAGGCCGCCAGAGCCATGGCGAGTGGAATGGGGGGGCGAAGCACTTCAGGAACGAGTGCGGGGGCACGAAAATGGACATACAAGACCCAGGGCTTCAGGGGGACGGTGGATGGGCAAAAAACAGGAAGAGGCGCCATTCCCGGTTTTGAAGAGCTTGATGACATTTCAAGGGATAAATTCTTCCGTTTCAAGGATGCAATCAAGGACGCAGGAAAGTCTCCAAGCGAAGCTGCCAATGGGCTTGGGGGCAAGACTTATTACAATGAGATGGTCCCTTTCAAGTCTCCCAATCCGCGTCAACTCCGCGACCCAGGTTACTTCAATGACACGGGTTACACAGAAATCAGACTTAACCAGGCCACGCGCCTGTTTTTCTTTGCGAACCATGACACCCGTACGGTGACCATGCATGCGTTTGGTCATACCGTGAGAGGCGCTTGATGGGCGTGGCATGCCATGGCCGGGAGAGCAACGCTCACTCGTGCTTTTGCCGGACATATTCTGAGGAATGATCCGGTCGCGCCTTCAACGGTTCCAGCAGGAATCGCTGAAGGCGCCTTTTCATTTTCTGGTCAGGCAGTCAACGCGCCGCGGGGTGGCGGTCTGGGCATGCAGGCTCATGCGGTAGACATACATACGACAGCCCGCAGCAAGCGCAGCGGTATGATGGTTTTCTCGAGGGCCAGACAATTCAGGTTTGGCTGACTGACCTGCGCGTTCGATACGGTTCGCGTAGAACTCCGTTATCAGTGCAACCCAATCTCAAGGATGAGAGTTTCATGGCTGACAAATCACCCAGGATCAAACCTGGCTCCAGCAAAATAAATGACTCCGCTGCCGATGGTTCTCATCGGGTGCCCAGCGGGGATTCTCCCCCCTCAGCCCTGCCGCATCGCCCGGATCCGCTACCGTCTCTTTTCCTGCCGGATCCTGTCACGACGGCGCAGATAACCAATCCCAGGCCGAGCGTGGAGCTTTTCGCGATTAATGAAGTGGCGGGAGTTGCCTCGCCCACTTCTTTCGCGGACTACCGGGTGCCCGCCCGAAAAAATCTCGGCGAGGTCGATGCGCAGGGCGTTCGTGAGTTCAAACACCGCCAGTATGTGGCTGTTTCCGACGATCATTTCGTACAAGTGGTTCGGGATGCCGAAAGCGGTCTTTTTCGCGCCACGGTCGCCAGAGAACTCAAGGCTTCCGGTCCGCTGATGGAGCCGGACGCCGAGGGCAGGTACTGGCACCCTATAGCATCAGGGAGCCCGTTGGATCGAGGCGATGCCCCGTCGGGGCTGGCGCGCAGTGTAGATGAGCGTCTGGCAACGTTGTTTCCGACCATGGCCCAGGATGCTCGGACTTCCATGCACCGCGAGCGATTGACGGGTGATCCGCTGCTGGCAGTGGCCCGGCTGGAAGCGCAACACTTCACTCTGGTGAAGGATCTTGGCGCGTGGACCGGGCAGGTGCCGTCCCGGCACCCGGTCACGGGTTTGCCTCTGACAAATACCGAAATTGCTGCGCAGACAGCAAGCCGAGAGCGTTTTGCTCAGGAGCTTCAGGACAATTGGTCCCGGAAGGCAACCAGCGCCAATCCGTACACTCCATCGACGCTGGATTACGATCTCGATGTACTTGGCAGCCTGCCTCGTTTGTCGGCGGATTTCAGCCATGTTCGCGAGTTGAGTCTGACCAGCACTGCCCCGTTGGAAGCCAGCGCCTTTCTCGCGAGTTTTCCGGGTGTGCGGTATCTCACCCTGTCCGGCTTTGCGTTGAAATCGTTTCCCGCTGAGGTGTACCAGATGAGGGAACTGGTGACGCTGACCTTGGACAACTGTGACATACGGCTCAGCGAAGCCAGCGTTGAAGGCCTTGCCCACATTGAACAACTGACACTGTTGGACTTGAGCAACAACCCGCTCGGACTGTCGCCCGATCTCAGATTCATGAGGCGCCTGGACAGTCTTTATCTCTCGGATACAGGGCTGAACGAGGTGCCTGTCGGGCTATTTGAAAGCGAAAGTCTGGCATTTGCCGATCTGCGCAATAACGAAATTGCACACTTGCCAGACGAACTCTTCGAGGTGCCGGATGTTCGGCAAGTCAATTTCAACTTTCGAAACAATCCGCTGGATGAGGCTACGCTGCAGCGAGTCAGTGTCTATATGGAGGCCGCTGGCCTGGACAGGAAAGTCCTGATTCAAGTTGATGGAGAAGTCCAGATGCAGCCACAAATTGCAGCATTCGAGGGTGAGGACAGTGGTGTGGAGAGCTCGTGAAGGAAAGCTTTACGGCTTTTTATCCAGATGCTGGCGCAGTGCCCATTCGACATGTTCTCTAACCAACTCTGACGGATGATCCCGTCGCGCCTGCAATGCTTCCAGCACCGGAATCGTTGAGGGCGCATTTCCCAGCCCCACCGCCAGATTGCGCAGCCAGCGTTCATAACCGGCACGGCGCAGCGGCGAACCCTCGGTGCTGCTGAGGAATTTGTCTTCATCCCACAAGAACAGCTCGGCCAGTTCGGCGTTGTCCAGATTGTGCCGTGGCTTGAAATCGCTTTCGCCGGACGGGCGGGCGAAGCGGTTCCACGGGCAGCAGATCTGGCAGTCGTCGCAGCCGAACACCCGGTTACCGATCAGCGGTCGCAGGTCTTCGGGGATGGCGTTCTTCAGTTCGATGGTCAGGTAGGAAATACAACGTCGCGCGTCCAGCACATACGGGCCGACGAAGGCATTGGTCGGGCAGATGTCGAGGCACGCGGTGCAGCGTCCGCAATGCTCGGTGCTGTGGGGTTCATCCACCGGCAGGGGCAGGTCGACGAACAGTTCGCTGAGAAAGAAGTAACTGCCGGCCTTGCGGTTAAGCACCAGGGTGTTTTTGCCGATCCAGCCCAGCCCGGCCTGTTCGGCGATGGCCTTTTCCAGCACCGGGGCGCTGTCGACGAAGGCGCGGAAGCCGAACGGGCCGATCTCGGATTGAATCCTGTCCGCCAGTTGTTGAACGCGTTTACGGATCAACTTGTGATAATCGCGGCCCAAGGCATAACGGGAGATATAGGCCTTTTCCGGTTTCGCCAGCAATTGCGCCATTTGCGTGTCGCCCGGCAGGTAGTCCATGCGCAGCGACACCACGCGCAAGGTGCCCGGCACCAGCTCCTCGGGGTGCGAGCGTTTGCTGCCGTGAGCGCCCATATACTCCATTTCGCCGTGGTAGCCGGCCTCGAGCCAGCGTTGCAGGTGCTGGTCGTGCTCGGCCAGGTCCAGACCGCTGATACCGACTTGCTGGAAGCCCAGCTCGCGGCCCCAGTCCTTGATGGATTGGGCGAGGGCAGGCAGATCTGTGGTGATGGCGGACATGAGGCGAGAGAAACCGGAGCTGAGGTGCGTATAATTCTGCCAGACATCGGAGCCCGAAGACGCATGCCGCACACTAAAGATCAATTACCCGACGCGCTGTACCGTGCCGCGCAGGTGCGTGAACTCGATGCACGACTGATCGCCGCGGGCACGCCGGGCTTCGAATTGATGCAGCGTGCCGCCCATGCCACGTGGCGCGCACTGGTACGCCAATGGCCGGCCGCGAATGAAATGACGGTGCTGGCCGGGCACGGCAACAACGCCGGCGATGGTTATCTGGTGGCGGCGCTGGCCCACCGTGCGGGTTGGCAGGTTCAGGTGCTGGCTGTCGGCGAGCCGCAGCGTTTGAAGGGCGATGCCGCCGTGGCGCACGCCGAAGCCGTAGCCGACGGCGTCTCGATTGCCCAGTGGGATCTGTCCTGCGAGTTGCGCGGCATCGTCGTTGACGCGTTGCTCGGCACCGGCCTGAGCGGCGAGGTGCGTGAGCCTTACGCCGCTGCGATTGCGGCGATCAATGCCAGCGGACTGCCGGTGGTGGCGGTCGATATCCCTTCTGGATTGTGCGCCGATACCGGTCATGCGCTGGGTGAGGCGGTGCACGCCGACCTCACCGTGACTTTCATCGGCCTGAAACTCGGGCTGTTCACGGGCGCGGCGGCGGATCACGTCGGCGAACTGCTGTTTAACGATCTGCAGGCCTCGGCCGAAAACTTCAGTGACATTCCTGCCGCCGCTCAACGGCTCAACGCGGTTAACCTGCCGCGTCTGGCGGCCCGCGCGCCGGCCGCGCACAAGGGGCGTTTCGGCCATGTGCTGCTGATCGGCGGCGATCACGGCTTTGGCGGGGCAATTCTGTTGAGCACCGAAAGTGCTTTGCGCAGTGGCGCCGGTATGGTGTCGCTTGCGACCCGTCCGGAACATGTGCCGGCGGCGCTGAGCCGAGTACCGGAAGCCATGGCGCTGGGCACTTCTTCGGCCAATCAATTGATGGGGCTGCTGGAAAAGGTGTCCGTGTTGGTGGTCGGGCCGGGGCTGGGTCAGGCGAGTTGGGGAAGGGCGCTGCTGTCGGCTGCTGCCAATGCCTCGCTGCCGCAGGTGTGGGATGCCGACGCGTTGAACCTGTTGGCCTGCGGTTTCGTCAGTCTGCCCAAGGATTGTGTGATCACGCCGCATCCGGTTGAGGCGGCGCGCCTGCTGGGGATCAGCACCGCCGAGGTGCAGGCAGATCGTCCGGCGGCGGTGCTGGCATTGAGCAAAAAATATACAGCTGTGGTGGTGCTCAAGGGGGCGGGCAGTCTGATTGCTCATCCCGATGGTCGTCTGGCGCTGTGTCATCAAGGCCATCCGGCGATGGCCACCGCCGGGCTCGGCGATGTATTGGCCGGTCTGATCGGCGCGCTGCTGGCCCAGGACATGAAAGCGTTCGACGCGGCTTGTCTGGCGGTCTGGCTGCACGCCAACGCTGGGGCGCAACAAGGTAAATTCGGCCGTGGGCTGGCGGCCAGTGATCTGATTCCAGCCATTCGTCAGTTGTTGGAGGAGCATGCACCGTGTCTGAAGTAACCCTGTACCTGGCCGATGAACAGGCCATGAGCGACTTTGGCGCACGCATCGCCCGTATCACCCAGGGCCATGGTCTGATCTTTCTCGAAGGCAATCTCGGGATGGGCAAAACCACGCTGTCGCGGGGCATCATTCGCGGTCTGGGGCACGTGGGGGCGGTGAAAAGTCCGACCTTCACCCTGGTCGAGCCCTACGAGATCGGTGACGTCCGGGCGTTTCACTTCGACCTGTATCGTCTGGTCGATCCGGAGGAGCTGGAGTTTCTCGGGATCCGCGACTATTTCGAAGACGACGCCCTTTGCCTGATCGAATGGCCCGATAAAGGTGCAGGCTTTTTGCCAAAGCCTGACCTGACCATTACCATTAGCCCGCAAGACAGCGGACGCTCGCTGACCATTTTATCCCAGGGCTCGCGCGGCGAGGCCTGGTGTGCCGCTTTGGCATTGGAAACCAATTGAATGATGGGGTTAGGTATGCGCTTTCGCGCGTTGGTGGCTGCCGCTGGACTGATGTTGATGGCAGTAACCGTCAACGCTGTGGCCGAGACGAAGGTCAACAGCGTGCGCCTGTGGCGGGCGCCGGACAACACGCGACTGGTGTTCGACCTGACAGGCCCGGTGCAGCACAGCGTCTTCACGCTGACCGCGCCGGATCGTCTGGTGATCGACATCAACGGCGCCACCCTCGGCGCGCCGCTGAATGTGCAGACCGCCAACACGCCGATCACCGCCATGCGCTCGGCCCAACGTACGCCGACCGACCTGCGGGTGGTCATCGACCTGAAAAAAGCCGTCACCCCGAAAAGCTTCTCGCTGGCGCCGAATGCGCAGTACGGCAACCGTCTGGTCGTCGACCTGTTCGACAACCCGGCTGACGCCGCACCAGCGCCGACGCCTGCGCCGACCCCAACGGTTGCGACCGTGCCTGCGGTGCCGGTCACCCCGGCCGAGCCTGCAATCAAACTGCCGCCGGCCCCGGCCGGCAAGCGCGACATCATTGTGGTCATCGACGCCGGCCACGGTGGCGAAGACCCGGGTGCGTCCGGTTCTCGCGGTCAGCGCGAGAAAGACGTGGTACTGCAGATCGCCCGTGAATTGCAGCGTCAGGTCAACGGCATGAAAGGCTTCCGCGCCGAACTGACCCGTACTGGCGACTATTTCATCCCGCTGCGCGGCCGTACCGAGATTGCCCGCAAGAAAGGCGCCGACCTGTTTGTCTCGATCCACGCTGACGCCGCGCCGTCTGCGGCGGCGTTCGGTGCGTCGGTGTTCGCCCTGTCCGACCGTGGTGCCACCTCGGAAACCGCCCGTTGGCTGGCCGACAGCGAAAACCGTTCCGACCTGATCGGCGGTGCCGGCAACGTCAGCCTCGACGACAAGGACCGGATGCTGGCCGGCGTTCTGCTCGACCTGTCGATGACCGCCTCGCTGACCTCCAGCCTCAACGTCGGCCAGAAGGTCCTGACCAACATTGGCCGGGTCACTCCGCTGCACAAACAGCGCGTGGAGCAGGCCGGGTTCATGGTGCTGAAATCGCCGGACATCCCGTCGATCCTGGTGGAAACCGGCTTCATCTCCAACGCCAACGAAGCGAACAAGCTTTCGGCCGCGAGCCACCAGCAGGCGCTGGCGCGTTCGATCAGCAGCGGCGTGCGTCAGTTCTTCCAGCAGAATCCGCCACCGGGCACTTACATCGCCTGGCTGCGTGATTCGGGCAAGATCGCTCAGGGCCCGCGTGATCACCGGGTGGGCCCGGGTGAGACCGTGGCGATGATTGCCGTGCGGTATCAGATTTCGCCGGCCACGCTGCGCAGCGCCAACAATCTGAAAAGCGATGATCTGAAAGTCGGTCAGCACCTGACCATTCCCGGCACCGAACTGGCGTCCAAAGAATGAATCAGGTCCTGAACGCTGCCCGCATTGAACTGCTCAGCCCGCGGCTGGCGAACCAGATCGCCGCCGGTGAGGTGGTCGAACGCCCGGCCTCGGTGATCAAGGAGCTGCTGGAAAACAGCCTCGACTCCGGCGCCAAACGTATCGACGTCGATGTCGAGCAGGGCGGCGTCAAACTGCTGCGTGTGCGTGACGACGGCAGCGGCATTTCCGCCGATGACCTGCCGCTGGCGCTGGCGCGTCACGCCACCAGCAAGATCCGCAACCTGGAAGACCTTGAGCAAGTAATGAGCCTGGGCTTCCGGGGCGAGGCTTTGGCATCGATCAGCTCCGTGGCACGTCTGACCCTGACCTCGCGCACCCGCGATGCCGATCAGGCCTGGCAGGTCGAGACCGAAGGCCGCGACATGGCGCCCCGCGTGCAGCCGGCGGCCCATCCGGTCGGCACTTCGGTGGAAGTCCGTGACCTGTTCTTCAACACCCCGGCGCGACGCAAATTCCTCAAGACCGAAAAAACCGAATTCGATCACCTGCAAGAAGTGATCAAGCGTCTGGCGCTGGCGCGTTTCGACGTGGCGTTCCATCTGCGCCACAACGGCAAGACCATCCTCAGCCTGCACGAAGCCCACGATGACGCGGCCCGCGCCCGGCGTGTGGCGGCAATCTGTGGTTCGGGCTTCCTTGAGCAAGCGCTGCCGATCGAGATCGAACGCAATGGCCTGCATTTGTGGGGCTGGGTCGGTCTGCCGACCTTCAACCGCAGTCAGGCGGATTTGCAGTATTTCTTCGTCAACGGCCGAGCGGTGCGCGACAAACTGGTGGCCCACGCGGTGCGTCAGGCTTATCGCGATGTGCTGTTCAATGGCCGGCACCCGACGTTCGCGCTGTTTTTCGAGGTCGACCCGGCAGCAGTAGACGTCAACGTACACCCGACCAAACACGAAGTGCGTTTCCGTGACGGACGCATGGTGCATGACTTCCTGTATGGCACTTTGCACCGTGCCCTCGGCGATGTGCGACCGGAAGATCAGCTTGCCGGATCGGTCACTACCGCGATCGTCCGGCCAACCGGCCTTGAAGCTGGTGAATTCGGTCCGCAGGGCGAAATGCGTCTGGCGGCCAATGCGCTGCTGGAGCAGCCGCAGGCGCAACCGGTGTTCAATACCTCGTCGGGTGCCAGCGCCGGCGGCGCTTATCAGTATCAATACACGCCGCGTCCGCAATCGACCGTGCCGGTTGCCGAGGCGCAGGCTGCGTACCGCGAGTTTTTTGCGCCGCTGCCCGAAGCGAACGCCAATGCGCTGCCGGCCGGTCAGGAAGACATTCCGCCGCTTGGCTACGCGCTGGCGCAGCTCAAGGGCATCTACATTCTGTCCGAGAACGCCCAAGGCCTGGTTTTGGTGGACATGCACGCCGCTCACGAGCGCATCATGTACGAACGTCTGAAGATCGCCATGGCCAGCGAAGGCCTGAGCGGTCAGCCGCTGCTGGTGCCGGAGTCGCTGGCGGTCAGTCAGCGCGAGGCTGATTGCGCTGAAGAACATGCAGCTTGGTTCCAGCGCCTCGGTTTTGAATTGCAGCGCCTTGGCCCGGAAACCCTGGCCATCCGGCAGATCCCGGCCTTGCTCAAACAGGCCGAAGCCAACCGTCTGGTCGGCGATGTGCTGTCGGACTTGATGGAATACGGCACCAGCGACCGGATCCAGGCGCATCTGAACGAACTGCTCGGCACCATGGCCTGCCACGGCGCGATCCGCGCCAACCGGCGCCTGGCCCTGCCGGAAATGAACGGCCTGCTGCGTGACATGGAAAACACCGAGCGCAGCGGTCAATGCAACCATGGCCGGCCGACCTGGACCCAATTGGGCCTGGACGATCTGGACAAACTGTTTCTGCGCGGTCGTTGATGAGCCAGCTTCCTCCAGCGATTTTCCTGATGGGCCCGACCGCTGCGGGCAAGACCGACCTGGCCATCGAGCTGACCAAGGTGCTGCCGTGCGAGCTGATCAGCGTCGATTCGGCGCTGGTCTATCGCGGCATGGACATCGGCACCGCCAAACCGTCCAAAGAACTGCTGGCCGAGTTTCCGCACCGGTTGATCGACATTCTCGACCCGGCCGAAGCCTATTCGGCAGCGGATTTCCGCCGCGATGCACTGGAGGCCATGGCCGAGATCACCGCGCGTGGAAAAATTCCGCTGCTGGTGGGCGGCACGATGCTCTATTACAAGGCTTTGATCGACGGTCTGGCGGACATGCCAGCGGCTGATCCCGAAGTTCGCGCGCAGATCGAAGAAGAGGCTGCACGCCTTGGCTGGCAAGCCCTGCACGATCAGCTGGCGGCAATCGATCCGGAGTCGGCGGCACGCATCCATCCGAACGATCCACAACGACTGAGTCGTGCGCTGGAAGTTTACCGGGTCAGCGGTCAGAGCATGACTGAACTGCGGCTGAAACAATCTGTACAAAGTACCGAAGCGGCCGCATCGGGACTGCAACAATTGCCCTATACTGTCGCGAACCTGGCGATTGCTCCAACTAATCGGCAGGTACTGCACGAGCGCATTAAACAAAGATTCACAAATATGCTGGAACAGGGATTCATCGACGAGGTCGTAGCCCTGCGTAATAGAAGTGACCTGCATGCCGGGTTGCCGTCTATACGTGCGGTAGGCTACCGCCAGGTCTGGGACTTCCTGGATGGCAAGCTGACGTCGGCCGAGATGCAGGAACGGGGCATTATCGCCACGCGCCAATTGGCCAAACGCCAGTTCACCTGGCTGCGCAGCTGGAAAGATTTACACTGGCTCGACAGTCTGGATTGCGACAATCTGCCACGCGCCTTGAAATACCTTGGGACGATCTCCATATTGAGCTGAGTCCTTGCAATTGCCGTCTATCCTTGGGGGTGTGGCGGCAAAAGCCATCTGTTTACCTATTTTTTATATTGAATCCTTAAAGGAGTGCGGCACATGTCAAAAGGGCATTCGCTACAAGACCCTTACTTGAATACTTTACGTAAAGAGAAAGTGGGGGTTTCCATCTACCTGGTGAACGGGATCAAACTGCAAGGCACGATCGAGTCGTTCGACCAGTTCGTTATCCTGCTGAAGAACACCGTCAGCCAGATGGTTTACAAACACGCTATCTCTACAGTCGTGCCGGTTCGTCCAATTCGTCTGCCAAGCGCAACCGAATCCGAAGCAGGTGACGCTGAGCCAGGTAACGCCTGATAGGAGTCTCCTTTGTTCTTTGAGCGCCACGGTGGTGGTGAACGAGTCATCCTCGTTCACTTGGATGGACAGGACCCTGAGGCGCGCGAAGATCCGCAGGAGTTTCAGGAACTGGCAAATTCGGCTGGCGCCGAGACCGTTGCGTTTTTTAACGTGCCGCGTCATCGGCCAACCGCCAAATACCTGATTGGCAGCGGCAAGGTCGAGGAATTGCGCGACCTGGTCCACGCCGAAGAAGCCGATCTGGTGATCTTCAATCACGTCCTTACGCCCAGTCAGGAACGTAACCTCGAACGTGTTTTCGAGTGTCGCGTGATCGACCGTACCGGTCTGATTCTCGATATTTTCGCCCAACGCGCCCGTACCCATGAGGGCAAGCTCCAGGTAGAACTGGCCCAGCTTGACCACATGAGCACCCGGCTGGTTCGCGGCTGGACTCACCTAGAGCGTCAGGGTGGCGGTATCGGCATGCGCGGCCCGGGTGAAACCCAGCTCGAAACCGACCGGCGACTGCTGCGGGTTCGCCTGCGTCAGATCAAGGGCCGGCTGGAAAAAGTGCGCAGCCAGCGCGAACAGTCGCGTCGCGGCCGCTCCCGTGCGGATATCCCTACCGTGTCTCTGGTGGGATACACCAACGCCGGTAAATCCACGCTGTTCAATAACGTGACCAAGTCCGACGTGTACGCGGCTGACCAGCTGTTCGCCACGCTCGACCCGACCCTGCGCCGTCTGGATCTGGACGACCTGGGGCCGATTGTCCTGGCCGACACGGTGGGTTTCATCCGCCACTTGCCGCACAAACTGGTCGAGGCATTTCGGTCTACGCTCGAAGAGTCGAGCAACTCCGACCTGCTGTTGCACGTGATCGATGCGGCCGAACCGGATCGCATGTTGCAGATCGAGCAGGTGATGGTGGTGCTGGGCGAGATCGGTGCCCAGGACTTGCCGATCCTCGAGGTCTATAACAAACTCGATTTGCTTGAAGGCGTTGAGCCACAAATCCAGCGCGATGAAAACGGCAAACCCCAGCGGGTCTGGCTGTCGGCGCGTGATGGCACCGGTCTGGAATTGCTCGAGCAGGCGATTGCCGAGTTGTTGGGCAGTGACCTGTTCGTAGGAACCTTGCGCCTGCCTCAGCGGTTCGCGCGTCTGCGTGCGCAGTTCTTCGAACTGGGCGCGGTACAGAAAGAAGAACACGACGAAGAAGGGGTCAGCTTGCTGGCCGTTCGATTGCCACGCTCGGAGCTCAATCGACTGGTGAGTCGTGAAGGCGTTGTGCCGACGGAGTTCATCGAGCAACACACTTTGCAATAAAAGCCTGGCAAAGCGGTTGTGCCGCAACGGCAGGCATTCTGTAGCATTGGTCGGCGCGCCGTGGGTGCGTCTTTGCTTTATCAGATGGAGAGCGCTATGGCTTGGAATGAGCCGGGTGGCAACTCGAACAATCAGGATCCTTGGGGTGGCAAGCGTCGCAACAACGGCGACCGCAAGGGACCGCCGGATCTCGACGAGGCCTTCCGAAAGCTGCAGGAAAGCCTGAACGGGTTGTTCGGTGGTGGAAAAAAACGCGGTGATGACGGTGGTGGCTCGGGCAAGAGCGGCGGCTTCGGCGGCCTGCTCGGCATCGGCCTGGTCGTGCTGGCGGCCGTCTGGCTGTACAGCGCGGTGTACGTCGTGGACGAGCAGGAGCAGGCCGTGGTGCTGCGCTTCGGCAAGTACTACGAGACTGTCGGTCCCGGCCTGAACATCTACTTCCCGCCGATCGACAAGAAGTACATGGAGAACGTCACGCGTGAGCGTGCCTACACCAAGCAGGGCCAGATGCTGACCGAAGACGAGAACATCGTCGAAGTGCCGCTGACCGTGCAGTACAAGATCAGCAACCTGCAGGACTTCGTGCTGAACGTCGACCAGCCGGAAATCAGCCTGCAACACGCGACCGACAGTGCGCTGCGCCATGTGGTGGGTTCCACCGCGATGGACCAGGTGCTGACCGAAGGTCGTGAGCTGATGGCCAGCGAGATCAAGGAGCGTCTGCAACGTTTCCTCGATACCTATCGCACCGGTATCACCGTCACCCAGGTCAACGTACAGAGCGCAGCGGCACCGCGTGAAGTGCAGGAAGCCTTCGATGACGTGATCCGCGCCCGTGAAGACGAGCAGCGTTCGCGCAACCAGGCTGAAACCTACGCCAACGGCGTGGTGCCGGAAGCCCGTGGTCAGGCACAGCGCATCCTCGAAGATGCCAACGGTTACCGTGACGAAACGGTCTCGCGCGCCAAGGGTGAGGCAGATCGCTTCACCAAACTGGTCGCCGAGTATCGCAAGGCGCCCGAGGTCACTCGCCAGCGTCTGTACCTGGACACCATGCAGGAAGTCTTCAGCAGCACCAGCAAGGTACTCGTGACCGGCAACAAGAACGGCCAGAGCAACCTGCTTTACCTGCCGCTGGACAAGATGATTCAGAACAGTTCGGGCAGCAATGCACCGGTCACCGGTTCGGCTGCCGTCAGCAACAACACGGATGCTGCGCCGCATGTCACTGACCTGCCGCAGTCGCGTACAAGGGAGACCCGCTGATGAGCAATAAATCGCTGATCGCCCTGATCGTTGGCGTTGTTGTGGTACTGGTTGGCTGGAACTGCTTCTACATCGTTGCTCAGACCGAGCGCGCGGTGTTGCTGCAATTCGGTCGCGTGGTTCAGGCTGACGTTCAGCCGGGTCTGCACGTGAAGGTTCCTTACGTTAACCAGGTGCGTAAATTCGACGCACGTCTGATGACGCTGGACGCACCGACACAACGCTTCCTGACGCTGGAAAAGAAAGCCGTGATGGTCGATGCCTACGCCAAGTGGCGCGTGAAAGATGCCGAGCGCTTCTACACCGCAACGTCCGGCCTCAAGCAGATCGCCGACGAGCGTCTGTCCCGTCGTCTGGAATCGGGCCTGCGTGACCAGTTCGGTAAGCGCACCCTGCACGAAGTGGTGTCCGGTGAGCGCGATGCGCTGATGGCTGACATCACCGCGTCGCTGAACAAGATGGCGGAAAAAGAGCTGGGTATCGAAGTGGTCGATGTCCGGGTCAAGGCCATCGATCTGCCGAAAGAAGTGAACCGCAGCGTGTTCGAGCGTATGAGCACCGAGCGTGAGCGTGAAGCTCGCGAGCACCGCGCCAAGGGTAACGAGCTGGCCGAAGGCATCCGTGCCGACGCCGATCGTCAACGCCGCGTGCTGCTGGCTGAAGCCTATCGTGAATCCGAAGAGATTCGCGGTGACGGCGACGCCCAGGCCGCTGCGATCTACTCCAAGGCCTACGGTCAGGATCAGGAGTTCTACGGTTTCTACCGTAGCCTGCGTGCCTACCGTGAAAGCTTCGCGAACAAATCCGACGTCCTGGTCCTCGACCCAAGCAGCGACTTCTTCCGTTACCTGGAAAAGTCCAAGCCTTGATACGACGTTGACCTGAATCATTCCGCCCGGCGGCTAAAACCTCGGGCGGGGTGATCCTTTGGGAAAACGTGTGTATGATGCGGCAGCCGGGAAATTCCCGGCTTTTTTGCGTCTGCACGTTTGATTGCTGTTTTTGTTGCAGAAGATCGGGTTGAATGGCCCGACAGTTTTTCGAGGAAAGTGATGGGCGAAGCCGGTAACAGGCCTTTCGCCGCGTCGTTCATGCGCGTGCGTTTTGAACGGGCCGGTCATTTTCTGCTTCACTCAAGGCTCGCCCTCGGGCTGGCCGCCCGGATCTAAGGGGAATGGCGTAATGGCAACGGTAGACCGCTGGCTGCTGCCAGATGGCATCGAAGAAGTACTGCCACCGGAAGCGGCGCGCATTGAAGTCGCGCGTCGTCAGGTGTTGGATCTGTTCCAGAGCTGGGGTTACGAGTTTGTCGTGACTCCCCATATCGAGTACCTGGAATCCCTGCTGACCGGCGCGGGCCAGGACCTGGATCTGCGTACCTTCAAGGTCATCGACCCGCAATCGGGCCGGCAGATGGGTTTCCGTGCCGACATCACGCCGCAAGTGGCGCGCATCGATGCGCACACCCTGCGTCGCGAAGGCCCGAGCCGTCTGTGCTACGCCGGCAGTGTGCTGCATGCCCAGCCGCGTGCCTTGTCGTCCTCGCGCAGCCCGATCCAGTTGGGCGCCGAGTTGTACGGCGATGCCAGCCCGAGCAGCGACGTCGAAGTCATCAGCCTGATGCTGGCCATGCTGCAACTGGCCGACGTGCCGGACGTGCACATGGACCTCGGACATGTCGGCATCTACCGCGGTCTGGCCCAGGCGGCCGGCCTGTCGGGTGAAGTCGAGCAGCAGTTGTTCGATGCGTTGCAACGCAAGGCCATCGACGAGGTCATTACCTTGACCGAAGGCCTGCCGGCCGATCTGTCCGGCATGCTGCGTGCGCTGGTCGACCTGTGCGGCGGTCGTGAAGTACTGACCGCTGCCCGCGAGCGTCTGGCCAATGCGCCGGCCCCGGTACTGGCGGCACTGGAAGACTTGCTGGCGATTGCCGAGCGTCTGTCGGTGCGTTTCCCGGAGCTGCCGCTGTACTTCGACCTCGGCGAGCTGCGCGGTTATCACTACCACACCGGTGTGGTGTTCGCGGTGTTCGTGCCGGGTGTTGGCCAGTCCATCGCCCAGGGCGGTCGCTACGACGACATCGGCGCCGACTTCGGTCGCGCCCGTCCGGCCACCGGCTTCTCCACCGATTTGAAAACCCTGGTGACCCTGGGGCGTGCTGAGATCGAGCTACCGTCTGGCGGTATCTGGATGCCTGACAGTACGGATGCGGCACTCTGGCAGCAGGTTTGCCAGTTGCGCAGTGAGGGTCAGCGTGTCGTTCAGGCGTTGCCTGGACAACCTTTGGCCGCCGCCCGTGATGCGGACTGCGACCGGCAATTGATCCAGCAGAACGGGCTTTGGCAAGTATCGCCACTGGCTTCTTGAGTTTTCCTGCCGGCTGACGCCGGCACCAAGTTTGCGCGAATGAGGACAAGTGTTATGGGTAAGAATGTCGTAGTCCTGGGCACCCAATGGGGTGATGAGGGCAAAGGCAAGATCGTTGATCTGCTGACCGAACATGCTGCCGCCGTAGTGCGCTACCAGGGTGGCCACAACGCCGGTCACACTCTGGTGATCGACGGTGAAAAAACCGTCTTGCACCTGATCCCGTCGGGCGTGCTGCGCGAAGGCGTGCAGTGCCTGATCGGCAACGGCGTGGTGGTTGCACCTGACGCCCTGCTGCGCGAGATCACCAAGCTGGAAGAGAAAGGCGTACCGGTGCGCGAGCGCCTGCGCATCAGCCCTTCCTGCCCGCTGATCCTGTCCTTCCACGTGGCGCTGGACCAGGCCCGTGAAAAGGCCCGCGGCGAGCTGAAGATCGGTACGACCGGTCGCGGCATCGGCCCGGCTTACGAAGACAAGGTTGCACGTCGTGGCCTGCGTGTTGGCGACCTGCTCAACATGCCGCGCTTTGAAGACAAGCTGCGTGAACTGGTGGACTACCACAACTTCATGCTGGTCGGTTACTACAAAGAGCCTGCCATCGAGTACGAAAAGACTCTGGCCGAGTGCAAGGAATACGCCGAGCTGCTCAAGCCGCTGATGCTGGACGTGACTGCCGAGCTGCACGACCTGCGTCGCGCCGGCAAAGACATCATGTTCGAAGGCGCCCAGGGTTCGTTGCTCGACATCGACCACGGTACCTATCCGTACGTGACCAGCTCCAACACCACCGCGGGTGGCGTTGCGACCGGTTCGGGCGTTGGCCCGATGTTCCTGGATTACATCCTGGGCATCACCAAGGCTTACACCACTCGCGTAGGTTCGGGTCCATTCCCGACCGAGCTGTTCGACGAAGTCGGTGCGCACCTGGCCAAGCAAGGTCACGAGTTCGGTGCTACCACCGGCCGTGCCCGTCGTTGCGGCTGGTTCGACGCCGTTATCCTGCGTCGCGCTATCGATGTGAACAGCATCTCGGGCATCTGCCTGACCAAGCTGGACGTACTCGACGGTCTGGAAACCATAAACATCTGCACCGGCTACAAGGATGCACAAGGCAACGCTGTTGCCCCGACTGACGCTGACAGCTACGTAGGTCTGCAGCCTGTGTACGAAGAAGTGCCAGGCTGGACCGAATCGACCGTGGGTGCCAAAACCCTGGAAGAGCTGCCGGCTAACGCTCGTGCCTACATCAAACGCGTTGAAGAGTTGATCGGCGCGCCGATCGACATTATTTCGACGGGTCCGGACCGCAACGAAACCATCGTTCTGCGCCATCCGTTCGCTTGATAAGTCGTTGATGTAAAAACACAAAGGCCCCTTCATCGGGGCCTTTGTCGTTTATGCCTGTTGGACGGCATGACCTTTGCTGTGATTCTGTCTACAAGAGTGCCATCAAATTAATGGCGTCAGAAGTAGAGGGATTCAAAGTGTCAGCCGTTCTCTCACTGTTACAAAGCCGTCTGTTGCGGCCCGTGTTCGTTACCCTTGGTATCGCCCTTTTGGTGCAAGTGCTGGTGGCCGTCGCCCTGACGCGGAGCACCGTCACCGCGCTGGAAGCCGATCTCGGCACTCGCCTGGGCGCCGACAGCCAGAAGTTGTCCGGTGAGCTTGAGCAGGCCGGGCGCGAAGTCACGTCGAGCCTCGACAACCTCTCCTCAAGTACTCGTCAGCGTCTTACCGCCGGTCTTTCCTCGCGTCTGAAGGAAGAGCAGGCGCAGCTGCGTGCGACTCTGGAAAAAGACCTGAAGGATTCGGCCAATGACATGGCCCAGTTGCTGGCCTCGGTGGCGCCTCGCGCCATGTGGGACAGCGACGTGCCGACCCTGTCCGAGTTCGCCCGCCGGGCCCAGCGCAATCCCAACGTGCTGTTCGTGGTGTATGACGACGCCACCGGCCAACATCTGACCCGCTACCTCAACCGCGAAAACCCGATCAACAAGGCCCTTTTGGAAAAAGGCCAGGGTGAGCGGGCGCTGGATAAAGTGCTGGATGCGGCGAAGAACGATCCGTCGGTCTACTACCTCGAAGCCTCGATCAATCCCAATGGCGTGGAAATCGGCAAGGTGCTGATGGGCGTCTCGACCGCCTCGGTTGAAACCGATCTGGCGGCGCTCGATCAGCGCTTCACGGCGTTGATTGCCAGCAGCGATCAACTGGTCGGCGACAGCCTCAAGGGCGCCGCTGCCGACAGTGCCACCGCCATGCGTGCGCGCCTGCAATCGGCGCAATCCACGGCTGCCGAAATGAAGGCCAACACCACCAGTACCGTGCAGGACGCAGCAGCAACCCTGCGTTGGCGTATCGGCATGGGCCTGGCGCTGGTCGGTGCCGGCGTGCTGTTGCTGCTGGCGGTGGTGCTCGGTCATCGAGTGGTCAATCGCCTGAAAATGCTTAACGCCGCCATGGATGATCTGGCAGCAGGCGAGGGCGATCTGACCAAGCGCGTGCAGATCAACAGCAAGGACGAAATCGGCGACATGGCGTCGGCGGTCAACCGCTTTGTGGACAAGTTGCAGCCGATCGTGCGCGAGGCCGGGGATGTGGCTCAGCGTACCGGTCTGGAAATCGGCGCCATGACCCTGCGCAACGCCGGTGCCGATGCTGCGGCCGGGATGCAGCGTGATGAAGTGGCCGAAAGCCTGCGGGCGCTTTCGCAAATGGCCGACGAAGCGCAATCGGAAAGTCATGCGATGCAGGCGGCGCTGAAGCAGGTGGTGGATATTCGCCAGGCCACTGACGAGAACACTCGCACCTCGGCCAAGGTCGGCAGTCTGATCGAGGCGCTGGCGGGGCAGGTCGATACCGGGGCGAAAGTTATCGAACGGCTGGCGCAGCAGAGCGAGCAGATCGAAGTGGTCCTGACCGTGATTCACGGAATCGCCGAGCAGACCAACCTGCTGGCGCTCAACGCGGCCATCGAAGCGGCCCGAGCCGGCGAGACCGGTCGCGGGTTTGCGGTAGTGGCGGATGAAGTCCGTGCGTTGGCGAGCAAGACCCAAAGCTCCACCGGCGACATTCAGGCGCACATCGTGGCCTTGCAGCAGGGTGCCCGTGAGGCGGTGGAGGCGATCGGCCAGGCCGGGCGTCAGGCCAGCGAAGGCTTGCTGGTACTGCGTGACAGTGCGCGGTTGCAGCAGTCGGTGCAGGCGTCGGTCGAGCAGGTGCATGCGGCGATTGGCCTGGCGACTCAGGCAGCGGCGCATCAGGCGCAAGGCGCGCAGGCTGTACGTGGGCGGGTCGAGACGATTCATGCCCAGGCCGAGAAAGCCGCCCAGGCGGTGGTCGAGACCACGGCCAGCGGCAAGGTGCTGGATGGTCTGGCGGCGCAGCTCAAGGCGAGTCTGGGGCAGTTCCGGGCCTGATAGTCCGGGCAAAAAAAATCGCAGCCTCGGCTGCGATTTTTTTATCGGCTCAAATACATTCGGGTCGTCAGCAGATACACCGGCAGCCCGGACACCACAATCAACAACGCCGCATAAGGCGCCGCCGCTGCGAACTCGACATTCGCGGTGTGCGCCCAGACTTCGGTCGCCAATGTGTTGAGCCCGGTCGGGCTCAGAAGCAGCGTCGCCGTCAGTTCTTTCATGGCATCCAGAAACACCAGCGCAAACGCCGCGCCAAGTGCCGGAAAGATAATCGGCAGGGTCACTCGGCAGAACGCCGTGAACGAAGAGGCGCCCAGCGTGCGGGCGGCTTCTTCGAGTTGCGGTGCGGCCTTGTTCAAAGCCGTGCGGATCGGCGCCTGAGCCAGCGGCAGAAACAGCAGCGCATAAGCGATCAGCAATAGCGCGGAGGTCTGGTACAGCGCCGGCACGTAATGCAGGGCGAAATACACCAGCGTCAGGGCGATCACTAATCCCGGCAGGGCGTGCAGCAGATAGGGCAAGCGCTCGGCCCAGATCGCCAATTGGCCTTTGTAGCGCACCACCAGCAACCCGACCGGCACCGCCAGTACCAGACACAATCCCGCGCCACCCAGCGATAGCGCCAGCGACGACAGCAAAGCTTCGGTGATCGCCGCAACCGGGAATGCCGCTGACGATCCCACGGCAAGCCAGTAAGCCAGCATGCCCAGCGGAATCCCGCTGCCGACAATCGCCAGCATCAGGCAATACAGCTGACCGGCAATCGTCCAAGGCCCGAGTCGCACTTGTTCAGCCCGACGCGCCGCTCCCTGGCCAGTGCGCACATGACGGCCCTTGCCGCGCACGCGCAACTCCAGCCACAACAGCATCAGGCACAGCGCCAGCAACACTGCCGACAGCATTGCCGCGTTGGCATTGCTGAATTCCAGTTCGAATTGCTGATAGATCGCGGTGGTGAAGGTTTGCAGACCAATGATCGACAGTGCGCCGAATTCCACCAGCATGTGCAATGCGATCAGCAAGGAACCGGCCAGCAGCGAAGGCCAGAGCAGGGGCAGGGTGACCCGGAAAAACACGCCCCAGCGATTCTGGCCCAGCGTCCGTGCCGATTCCTCAAGAGAGGGATCGAGATTGCGCAGGGTTGCCGCGACCGGCAGAAAGATCAGCGGGTACTTCGACAGGCTCATCACCAGGATCGCCCCGCCGAGTCCTTCGAACTGCGCACTGAGCGAAACCCAGGTGAAGCTGCTGACAAATGCCGGCACCGCGAACGGCAGGCAAAGAATCACGCCCCACAGCCGTCGGCCCGGCAGATTGCTGCGCTCCAGCAACCACGCCAGCGACAGGCCGATCAGGCCACAGGTCACGGTTACGCCAACCATCAGCGCTAGCGTATTGCGCAGCAGGCCGAACACATACGGGCGCCACAGCAAGTGCAGCGCCTCGGACCAGCCCGCCTGCCAGGCTTTGAGCCCGACGTAGGCCAGCGGCAACAGGCTCATGACCACCAGCAACAACACCGGCAGCATCAGCCAGATCGACGGCCGCTTGCGCCGTGGCACGTAACCCCCGCGTGTAGCGGGGGCGGATAACGATGCGGTCATCAGTTCAGGCCAACTTCGCGTTCCAGCTCCAGCGCTTCCTCGGCATTACCCAGATCGGCCGGCGTGACGTCCGGCGCTTCCAGTTCACTGAAAGGCTTGAGGCCGCGATCCGATTCCATGCCTTTGTGCAGCGGGTATTCGGCGGTGGTCTGGGTGATCACGCGCTGGCCTTCTTCGCTGGCCATGTAGGCGAGGAATTGCTGGGCTTCTTTTGGATGTTTGCTGGATTTCAGCACGGCTGCGCTGGACACGGTGATCAGGCCGCCAACGTCACCGCCGGTGAAGTAATGCAGTTTCGAATCAAGCTGGCCTTTTTCCCGTTGCAGGGCGAACCAGTAATAGTTGTTCACCAACACGGTGGCGACTTCGCCGTTTTCCACAGCCTTGAGGGCGACCATGTTGTTGCTATAGGTCTTGCCGAAGGCACGCAGACCGGTCAGCCATTCTTCGGCGGCTTCGCGGCCGTGTTTTTTGATGATGGCGACAGCCTGTTCCTGGAACGCGCCGCTGGTCGGTACGAAACCGACCTTGCCTTGCCACTGCGGGTCGGCGAAATCCAGCACCGATTTCGGCAGGTCCTTTTCGTCGATCAGTTTCGGGTTGAAAGCCACCACGCGAACCCGGGCGGTAACGCCGATCCACGTGCCGTTGCCGGCGACGTATTCTTTCGGCAGAACAGCCAGGGTCGCGTCGTCGGCCTTGGCCAGCAGGCCTTGCTCGCCGAGGTTGTTCAGCGGCGGGGATTCTTCGGTGTAGATGACGTCGGCGGGGGAGCGGTCGCCTTCTTCGATGATCTGGCTGGCCAGCTGATTGCTGCTGCCCTTGCGTACATTGACGTGAATGCCGGTCTTGGCTTCGAAGGCTTTGGCGATCGCGTCGCCGACTTCCTTGTGTTGACCGTTATAGAGAGTCAGGGAAACTGCGTCGGCAGCCTGGGTGAGGGGAGTGGCGAGTGCCAGGCCGAGCAGGGTGAAGGTCAAGCCGCGGCGCAGGGTATTTCGAAACATCATTCGCAGGGTTCCTCACTGTCGCATTGCAAAAACTTGCAACAATGATAAACGATATTGTTTCTCAAGTGCGCCTTGCGGGGAGGAGGTGGGTCTGGTAGGCGTTGGGGCTCAGACTTTTCCAAACCCCGGAAACGCAAAAACCCGCTTTCGCGGGTTTTTGTGAAATTCAAGATCGTGACCTTGAATTTGAATTGGTGCCCAGAAGAAGACTCGAACTTCCACGACCGTAAGGTCACCAGCACCTGAAGCTGGCGTGTCTACCAATTTCACCATCTGGGCTTCATCTTCAGCGTTGCCGCTGTTGATGTGGCGCACTATACGGAGCGCCTTTTGATCTGTAAACCCCTGATTTGATTTTAATAAATCATTTTCAGAAAAAAGGCGGGGCGCAGAATGCAAAAAACCCGCTTTCGCGGGTTTTTGTGTGAGTCTTGAAACTGATCTAGTCTCAAACTCGAAATTGGTGCCCAGGAGAAGACTCGAACTTCCACGACCGTAAGGTCACCAGCACCTGAAGCTGGCGTGTCTACCAATTTCACCACCTGGGCATCTCGTCAACGTGTGTACGTCGTCGATGGCGCGCACTATACGGAGCGCCTTTTTAACTGTAAACCCCTGCCAGCAAAAAAAATGATTTTTTTTACCAGCGGTGTTCAAAACGCCCTCCAGGCGTCGATACAAGGCTCCAGACGCGCCTTATATAGTCGGAAATTTCCCGTTTGATGGCGCCTATGCCAAACTAACCCGCATATAGACAAGGTGAAAACTCTCTAATGGCCGATTGGCAGTCCCTCGATCCCGAGGCCGCTCGTGAAGCGGAAAAATATGAAAACCCTATTCCCAGCCGCGAACTGATCCTTCAGCACCTTGCTGATCGGGGTTCGCCTGCTGCCCGCGAGCAACTGGTCGAAGAGTTTGGTCTGACCACAGAAGACCAGATCGAAGCCCTGCGCCGCCGCCTGCGCGCCATGGAGCGCGACGCTCAACTGATCTACACCCGCCGTGGCACGTATGCGCCGGTGGACAAGCTCGACCTGATCCTCGGTCGCATCAGTGGTCACCGCGACGGCTTCGGCTTCCTGGTGCCGGATGACGGCTCCGACGACCTGTTCATGAGTCCGGCGCAAATGCGTCTGGTGTTCGATGGCGACCGTGCCCTGGCCCGTGTGTCCGGCCTGGATCGTCGTGGTCGTCGCGAAGGCGTGATCGTCGAAGTGGTGTCCCGTGCCCACGAAAGCATCGTCGGCCGTTACTTCGAAGAAGGCGGTATCGGCTTCGTCGTTGCGGACAACCCGAAGATCCAGCAGGAAGTGCTGGTCACCCCGGGCCGCAACGCCAACGCCCAGATCGGTCAGTTCGTCGAGGTGAAAATCACCCACTGGCCGACTCCGCGTTTCCAGCCGCAAGGCGATGTGATCGAAGTCGTCGGCAACTACATGGCGCCGGGCATGGAAATCGATGTTGCCCTGCGCACCTACGACATTCCGCACGTCTGGCCTGAAGCCGTTCTGAAGGAAGCCGGCAAGCTCAAGCCGGAAGTCGAAGAGAAAGACAAAGAGAAGCGCGTCGACCTGCGCCATCTGCCGTTCGTCACCATCGACGGCGAAGATGCCCGCGACTTCGACGACGCGGTCTACTGCGAAGCCAAGCCAGGCAAGCTGCGCCTGTTCTCCGGCGGCTGGAAGTTGTACGTGGCGATTGCCGACGTTTCCAGCTACGTGAAGATCGGTTCGGCCCTGGACAACGAAGCCCAGGTGCGCGGCAACTCGGTGTACTTCCCCGAGCGCGTGGTGCCGATGCTGCCGGAGCAGCTCTCCAACGGCCTGTGCTCGCTGAACCCGCACGTCGATCGTCTGGCCATGGTTTGCGAGATGACCATCTCCAAGTCCGGCGAAATGACCGACTACTGCTTCTATGAAGCAGTGATCCATTCCCACGCCCGTCTGACCTATAACAAGGTCAGTGCGATGCTGGAAACGCCGAAGGCTACCGAAGGTCGCAAGCTGCGCGGTGAATACACCGACGTCTTGCCGCACCTCAAGCAGCTCTACGCGCTGTACAAGGTGTTGCTGGCTGCCCGTCACGTGCGCGGCGCGATCGATTTCGAAACGCAGGAAACCCGGATCATCTTCGGTTCCGAGCGCAAGATTGCCGAAATCCGTCCGACCACCCGTAACGATGCACACAAGCTGATCGAGGAATGCATGCTGGCGGCCAACGTGGCCACCGCTGAATTCCTGAAGAAGCACGAAATCCCTGCGCTGTACCGCGTCCACGACGGCCCGCCACCGGAGCGTCTGGAAAAACTGCGTGCGTTCCTCGGTGAGCTCGGCCTGTCCCTGCACAAAGGCAAGGATGGTCCGTCGCCGAAGGACTATCAGGCCCTGTTGGCCAGCATCAAGGACCGTCCGGATTTCCACCTGATCCAGACCGTGATGCTGCGCTCCCTGAGCCAGGCGGTGTACAGCGCCCAGAACGAAGGCCACTTCGGCCTGAATTACGAAGCCTATACCCACTTCACCTCGCCGATCCGGCGTTACCCGGACTTGCTCACGCACCGGGCGATCCGCAGCGTGATCCATTCGAAACAGGACACCCCGCACGTTCGTCGTGCCGGTGCGATGACCATTCCGAAGGCGCGCATCTATCCGTACGACGAAGCAGCGCTGGAGCAACTCGGCGAGCAGTGCTCGATGAGCGAGCGCCGTGCCGACGAAGCGACCCGCGACGTAGTGAACTGGCTCAAGTGCGAGTTCATGAAGGACCGCGTGGGCGAATCGTTCCCGGGCGTGATCACTGCCGTGACCGGTTTTGGTCTGTTCGTCGAACTGACCGATATCTACGTCGAAGGTCTGGTGCACGTCACCGCACTGCCGGGCGACTACTACCACTTCGACCCTGTGCACCACCGCCTGGCGGGCGAGCGCACCGGTCGCAGCTTCCGTCTTGGCGATACCGTTGAAGTGCGCGTCATGCGCGTCGATCTCGACGAGCGCAAGATCGACTTCGAGATGGCTGAAAAAACCATCAGCGCGCCGATCGGCCGCAAGAAGCGTGGCGCCGAGACGACCGCTCCTGCAGCGAAGGTTGTGGAAGAAAAGGCTCCGGCAAAAACCGCCAGTCGTCGTCCTGCCAAAGAAAAGGTTGCCGAGGCTTATCGTCCAAGCGATGCCGTGGCGAAAAACGCCGAACTGCGCAAAAGCCGTGAAATGAAGAAGGCCTTGCTGGCCGACGCCAAAAACGGTGGTAAAGCGGCGTCCGGGGGAAAGACCGGACGGTCGGCGCCTGAAAAGGCCTCCGGCGGCAAGCCAGCCAAACCGAGCAAACACCGTAAAGGCCCGCCGAAAGCGGGTTCCGCTCCAGCCAAAAGTGGCGGGGCGCGTAAACCGAAGGCGAAGTCATGAGTCAGTTGGAAAAAATCTACGGCGTTCACGCGGTAGAAGCGTTGCTGCGTCACCACCCTAAACGCGTCAAGCAGATCTGGCTGGCCGAAAGCCGCAACGATCCGCGCGTGCAGACCCTGATCGAACTGGCCAACGAAAACCGGGTTCAGATCGGTCAGGCCGAGCGCCGTGAAATGGATGCCTGGGTCGAAGGCGTGCACCAGGGCGTGGTGGCGGACGTCAGTCCGAGCCAGGTCTGGGGTGAGGCGATGCTCGACGAGCTGCTCGATCGCACCGAAGGCGCGCCGCTGTTGCTGGTGCTCGACGGCGTGACCGACCCGCACAACCTGGGCGCCTGCCTGCGTTCGGCGGATGCTGCCGGTGCGCTGGCGGTCATTGTGCCAAAAGACAAGTCGGCCACCCTGACACCTGTGGTGCGTAAAGTGGCTTGCGGCGCGGCGGAAGTGATTCCGCTGGTGGCCGTCACCAACCTTGCGCGCACCCTGGAAAAGCTCCAGCAGCGTGGTCTGTGGATCGTCGGCACGGCGGGTGAGGCCGAGGTCAGCATCTATGACCAGGATCTGACCGGCCCGACCATCCTGATCATGGGCGCCGAAGGCAAAGGCATGCGTCGCCTGACCCGTGAGCATTGCGATTACCTGGTGCACCTGCCGATGGCCGGTAGCGTCAGCAGTCTCAACGTTTCTGTTGCGACCGGCGTGTGCCTGTTCGAAGCCCAGCGCCAGCGCGGCGCCAAGGCCAAGGCGACTGTCAAAAAGGCTTAAGCCTTACGCCGATTCAAATGTGGGAGCGGGCTTGCTCGCGAAAGCGGAGTGTCAGTCGACAAAAATGTTGCCTGATGTATCCCCTTCGCGAGCAAGCTCGCTCCCACAGCGTTTTATGGCGGGGCAAAATTTTGGTGACTGTTCAAATAATCACCAATTGCCTTGCACCTCTTCAGTCCCTTCTCTACAATTGCGCCCCTTGCTGTGGCGGCAGGCATGCATGTGCCCCGCGCCAGCAAGTCCATAAGTGTCATTCACTCCTTGTCTGACCGTTTTTGAGCGGCAGGCTACAACCCGTAAGGAGCATTCATGCGTCATTACGAAATCATCTTTCTGGTCCACCCTGACCAGAGCGAGCAAGTCGGCGGCATGGTTGAGCGTTACACCAAGCTGATCGAAGAAGACGGCGGCAAAATCCACCGTCTGGAAGACTGGGGCCGTCGTCAACTGGCCTACGCAATCAACAATGTTCACAAGGCTCACTACGTGATGCTGAACGTTGAGTGCACCGGCAAGGCCCTGGCCGAGCTGGAAGACAACTTCCGCTACAACGATGCAGTGATCCGTAACCTGGTCATCCGTCGCGACGAAGCCGTTACCGGCCAGTCCGAGATGCTCAAGGCTGAAGAAAACCGCAGTGAGCGCCGTGAGCGTCGCGAACGTCCTGAGCACGATGGCAGCGCCGATGGCGATGACAGCGATAGCGACAGCGACAACAGCGATAACGCTGACGAGTAATCCACGGACCTTTTAAGGAGCCTATCAAATGGCACGTTTCTTCCGTCGTCGTAAATTCTGCCGCTTCACCGCTGAAGACGTGAAGGAGATCGATTACAAAGATCTCAACACTCTGAAAGCCTACGTATCCGAGACCGGCAAAATCGTTCCAAGCCGCATCACCGGTACCAAAGCTCGTTATCAGCGTCAGCTGGCCACCGCTATCAAGCGCGCCCGCTTCCTGGCCCTGCTGGCCTACACCGACAGCCACGGCCGCTGAGACCGGGCAGTCGACAAGTAGCAAAGGATTGAATGCATGCGTGCCTTAGCTGAGTTCATCATGCGCGGCCGTATGCAGGCCACTCTCGTAGTGGCCGGGTTTGCAACATTGCCGTTGTTGTATTGGTTGGGTGCTGCCGCCGGGAGCCTGGTGCTTCTGCGGCGCGGATTGACCGACGCCCTGGGCGTCGTGTCGCTGGGACTGCTGCCGGCATTGATCTGGTGGTTGTATGCCGATGACCCACGGGCACTTCTCGTGCTGCTGGGTTCTTCGGGGCTTGCGCTGGTGTTGCGCGCAAGCGAGTCCTGGGTCCGTACGCTGCTGGTCAGCGTAGCCATGGGGCTGGTGTTTTCAGTGGTGCTCGGGGCGGCGTTTGCGCCCCAGATCGAGATGCTGGCGCAGGCCTTGGTAAAGGTCATGCCCGCGCTTCTCGGTGATGCCTACCAACAATTGTCGGTAGACGAGCAGGCGCATTTCGCGTCGCTGATCGCACCGGTCCTGACCGGCCTGATTGCGGCTTTGTTGCAGATCGTCAGCGTGCTGAGCCTGATTGTCGGGCGTTACTGGCAGGCGTTGTTGTACAACCCGGGTGGTTTTGGTCGCGAGTTTCGCGCCATCCGGATCCCGCTGGGGCCGGCGATGTTACTGCTGGCGTTGATGCTTCTGGGCCCGAATCTCGGTGCACAGATGGCCATGTTGACGCCGTTGTGCAGTGTACCGCTGGTGTTCGCCGGGCTGGCCCTGATTCACGGGCTGGTGGCGCAAAGGCGACTGGCCGGTTTCTGGCTGGTGGGGTTGTACGTGACGCTGTTGCTGTTCATGCAGCTGATCTATCCGTTGCTCGTGGTTCTGGCCATTGTCGACAGCCTGATTGATTTTCGCGGTCGGGTGTCGAAAGACACCGATAACGCGAACGGTGAAGGTTAAAAGTTAAGAGGATTTCCACATGCAACTGATCCTTCTGGAAAAAATCGCCAACCTGGGCAACCTGGGCGACAAAGTAAACGTTAAGGCCGGTTACGGCCGTAACTACCTGCTGCCTTTCGGCAAAGCCACCGCTGCGACCGCTGCCAACCTGGCTGCGTTCGAAGAGCGTCGCGCTGAGCTGGAAAAAGCCGCCGCAGACCGTAAAGCATCGGCTGAAAGCCGTGCTGCCCAACTGGCCGAGCTGGAAGTGACCATCACTGCCACCGCTGGCGACGAAGGCAAGCTGTTCGGTTCGATCGGTACTCACGACATCGCTGACGCACTGACCGCCTCCGGCGTTGAAGTTGCGAAAAGCGAAGTTCGTCTGCCGAACGGCACCATCCGCAACGTGGGTGAATTCGACGTGGCTGTGCACCTGCACGCCGAAGTTGAAGCCACCGTACGCGTTGTCGTGGTAGCAGCTTAAGCAACACCCTGATCGACTGGTGGCTTGTCCGTCAGACGGTTAACATCGGGCACGATCCTGTTTACAGGTCGTGCCCTTTGTCTTTCTGCACTCCCTGCTTTTCCTGATTAAAAAGTGGCCATGAACGAAATCTCCGCTCCCGAGCAATACGATCTGCAAACCGCCGCGCTGAAGGTGCCGCCGCATTCCATGGAGGCCGAACAGGCCGTGCTCGGTGGTCTGATGCTGGACAACAACGCCTGGGAACGCGTGCTCGATCAAGTCTCCGACGGCGATTTCTACCGACATGACCACCGTCTGATTTTCCGTGCGATCGCCAAACTGGCCGATCAGAACATGCCGATCGACGTCGTGACCCTTGCCGAGCAACTGGACAAGGAAGGTCAGACCTCGCAGGTCGGCGGCCTCGGTTACCTTGGCGAGCTGGCGAAGAACACGCCGTCTGTCGCCAACATCAAAGCCTATGCGCAGATCGTCCGCCAGCGTGCGACGTTGCGTCAGTTGATCGGTATCAGCACTGAAATTGCCGACAGCGCCTTCAACCCCGAAGGTCGCACCGCCGAGGAAATCCTCGACGAAGCCGAGCGGCAGATCTTCGCGATTGCCGAGGCCCGGCCAAAAACCGGCGGCCCGGTGGGCGTGAATGACCTGTTGACCAAGGCCATCGACCGCATCGACACCCTGTTCAACACCGCCGACTCGATCACCGGCCTGTCCACCGGCTACACCGACCTCGACGAGAAGACCAGCGGCCTGCAACCGGCCGACCTGATCATCGTCGCCGGCCGTCCGTCGATGGGTAAGACCACCTTTGCGATGAACCTGGTGGAAAACGCCGTGTTGCGCAGCGACAAGGTGGTGCTGGTGTACTCCCTCGAGATGCCAGGTGAATCGCTGATCATGCGTATGCTGTCGTCCCTCGGTCGTATCGACCAGACCAAGGTGCGTTCCGGCCAGCTGGAAGACGACGACTGGCCGCGCCTGACCTCGGCGGTCAACTTGCTCAACGACCGCAAGCTGTTCATTGATGACACCGCCGGCATCAGCCCGTCGGAAATGCGCGCCCGGACCCGGCGTCTGGTGCGCGAGCACGGCGACATCGGCCTGATCATGATCGACTACCTGCAGCTGATGCAGATCCCGGGTTCCAGCGGTGACAACCGGACCAACGAGATTTCCGAGATCTCCCGATCCCTGAAAGCCCTGGCCAAGGAATTCAACTGCCCGGTAGTCGCCCTGTCGCAGCTCAACCGCTCCCTGGAACAACGTCCCAACAAGCGTCCGGTGAACTCCGACTTGCGGGAATCCGGAGCGATCGAGCAGGACGCCGACGTGATCATGTTCGTGTACCGGGACGAGGTGTATCACCCGGAAACCGAACACAAGGGCATCGCCGAGATCATCATCGGCAAGCAGCGGAACGGCCCGATCGGCTTCATCCGCCTGGCCTTCATCGGCAAGTACACCCGCTTCGAAAACCTCGCGCCGGGCAGCTATAACTTCGACGACGACGAGTAAGTCTGTCGTCGTCTGAAAGCCCCTGATATTTCCGACCACAGCCGTCGGAATTGGTCATTTTTTGTGCTATATTCCGCGCCCGCGATTTTGCACCTCAACACCGGTCATCGACATGCAAGCAGCCAAGCCGTTATTTGACTATCCAAAATACTGGGCCGAATGTTTCGGGCCGGCGCCATTCCTGCCGATGAGCAGGGAGGAGATGGATCAGCTTGGCTGGGATTCCTGCGACATCATCATTGTTACGGGAGATGCCTACGTCGATCACCCGTCGTTCGGCATGGCGATCATCGGCCGGCTGCTTGAGTCGCAAGGCTTCCGCGTCGGGATCATCGCGCAGCCGAACTGGCAGTCCAAAGACGACTTCATGAAGCTTGGCGAGCCGAACCTGTTCTTCGGCGTCGCGGCCGGCAACATGGACTCGATGATCAACCGCTACACCGCGGACAAGAAAATCCGTTCCGACGACGCCTACACCCCGGGTGGCATGGCCGGCAAACGTCCGGACCGCGCGAGCCTGGTTTACAGCCAGCGCTGCAAGGAAGCCTACAAGCACGTGCCGATCGTGCTCGGCGGCATCGAAGCCTCCCTGCGCCGCATCGCCCACTACGACTACTGGCAGGATCGCGTGCGCAACTCGATCCTGATCGACGCCAGCGCCGACATCCTGCTGTACGGCAACGCCGAGCGGGCGATTGTCGAAGTCGCCCAGCGTCTGTCCTACGGTCACAAGATCGAAGACATCACCGATGTGCGCGGCACCGCGTTCATCCGTCGCGACACGCCGGCGGGCTGGTACGAAGTCGACTCCACGCGCATCGACCGTCCGGGCAAGATCGACAAGATCATCAACCCGTACGTCAACACCCAGGACACTCAGGCTTGCGCGATCGAGCAGGAGAAGGGCCCGATTGACGATCCGGAAGAAGCCAAGGTCGTGCAGATCCTGGCCAGCCCGAAAATGACCCGCGACAAGACCGTGATTCGCCTGCCGTCGATGGAAAAGGTGCGTAACGACCCGGTCCTGTACGCCCACGCCAACCGCGTGCTGCACCTGGAAACCAACCCGGGCAACGCCCGTGCGCTGGTGCAGAAGCATGGCGAGATCGACGTCTGGTTCAACCCGCCGCCGATTCCGATGACCACTGAAGAAATGGACTACGTGTTCGGCATGCCTTACGCACGTGTTCCGCACCCTGCGTACGGCAAGGAAAAGATCCCGGCCTACGACATGATCCGTTTCTCGGTGAACATCATGCGTGGCTGCTTTGGCGGCTGCACCTTCTGCTCGATCACCGAGCACGAAGGCCGGATCATCCAGAACCGTTCCGAAGAGTCGATCATTCGCGAAATCGAAGAGATCCGCGACAAGGTGCCGGGTTTCACTGGCGTCATTTCCGACCTCGGCGGCCCGACCGCGAACATGTACCGCATCGCCTGCAAGAGCCCGGAAATCGAATCCGCGTGCCGCAAGCCATCGTGCGTGTTCCCGGGCATCTGCCCGAACCTGAACACCGACCACTCGTCGCTGATTCAGCTGTATCGCAGCGCCCGTGCCTTGCCGGGTGTGAAGAAGATTTTGATCGCCTCCGGCCTGCGTTACGACCTCGCGGTCGAGTCGCCGGAGTACGTCAAGGAGCTGGTAACCCACCATGTTGGTGGTTACCTGAAGATCGCCCCGGAACACACCGAGGAAGGTCCGCTCAACCAGATGATGAAACCGGGGATCGGCACCTACGATCGCTTCAAGCGCATGTTCGAGAAGTACACCAAGGAAGCCGGGAAAGAGCAGTACCTGATTCCGTACTTCATCGCCGCGCACCCGGGCACCACCGATGAAGACATGATGAACCTGGCCCTGTGGCTCAAGGGCAACGGCTTCCGTGCCGACCAGGTGCAGGCGTTCTATCCGTCGCCGATGGCCACCGCCACCGCGATGTACCACTCCGGCAAGAACCCGCTGCGCAAGGTCACCTACAAGAGCGACGGCGTGACCATCGTCAAGAGCGAGGAGCAGCGTCGTCTGCACAAGGCGTTCTTGCGTTATCACGACCCGAAAGGCTGGCCGATGCTGCGTGAAGCGCTGACCCGCATGGGCCGCGCCGACCTGATCGGGCCGGGCAAGAACCAGTTGATCCCGCTGCACCAGCCGGCCACCGACAGCTACCAGAGTGCCCGTCGCAAGAACTCGACACCGGCCGGCAGCCACAAGGTCGCGAAAGAGAAGACCACCAAGATCCTCACCCAGCACACCGGTCTGCCTCCACGTGCCAGCGACGGCGGCAATCCATGGGACAAGCGTGAACAGGCCAAGGCCGCGGCATTCGCCCGCAACCAGCAGGCCGCCAAGGAGCGCAAGGAAGCCGCGAAAGGCAAAGGGCCGAAACCGGCACGCAAGCCGGTCGTACCGCGCTAAAGAGAACGCCAACCTTCGGGTTGGCGTTTTGCATTTAAGAGCTAAATGATCGTTCCCACGCTCTGCGTGGTAATGCCTCCAGGGACGCTCCGCGTCCAGTGACGCAGAGCGTCACGGGCTGCATTCCCACGCGGGAGCATGGGAACGATCAAGTACCAGGCCGCTTTCGCAACATTTGCGTGCAACTGTGCCAAACCATTTCACCGCATCGCCCGATTTTGGTGCTGTACTGCCCTAAGCATTCCGGGAAAGCGCCCAAGACTCTGCATGGCATAAGTCTTGCGCGCTTTCGAATACGCTTGGGCTCGCAGGAGGCACGCCGTGTCGATTCATGTCGCATTGCATCACGTCACGCATTACCGCTATGACCGCGCTGTCGAACTCGGCCCGCAGATCGTGCGTCTGCGCCCGGCTGCCCACAGCCGCACGCGGATTCTGTCCTATTCGCTGAAAGTCTCGCCCGAGCAGCACTTCATCAACTGGCAGCAGGACCCTCAGGGCAACTACCTCGCACGGCTGGTGTTCCCCGAGAAAACCGCCGAACTGCGGATCGAGGTCGACCTGCTGGCCGAGATGGCGGTGTTCAACCCGTTCGACTTTTTCCTCGAACCCTACGCCGAGAAAATCCCCTTCGCCTACGCCGCCGATGAGCGCAAGGAGCTGGCGCCGTATCTCGAAACCCTGCCGCTGGCGCCGAAATTCAAGGCCTATCTGGACGCCATCGACCGCACGCCGCTGCCGGCCGTGGATTTCCTGGTGGCGCTCAACCAGCGTCTGAGCGAAGACATCAATTACCTGATTCGCATGGAGCCGGGCGTACAGACCCCTGAACATACTCTCGAACACGCCTCCGGTTCCTGCCGGGATTCGGCGTGGCTGCTGGTGCAGCTGCTGCGCAATCTCGGGCTGGCGGCGCGTTTCGTCTCTGGTTACCTGATTCAACTGACTGCCGACGTGAAGAGCCTCGACGGCCCGTCCGGCACCGAGGTGGATTTCACCGACCTGCATGCGTGGTGCGAGGTGTATCTGCCGGGAGCGGGCTGGATCGGCCTTGATGCGACCTCCGGACTGTTCGCCGGGGAAGGGCATATCCCGCTGGCCTGCAGTCCCGATCCGTCGTCGGCGGCGCCGATCAGTGGTCTGGTGGAACCTTGCGAATGCGAGTTCAGCCACGAAATGTCGGTCGAGCGGATCTGGGAAGCGCCGCGGGTCACCAAGCCCTACACCGATGAGCAATGGCTGGCGATCCAGGCACTGGGACGGCAGATCGATGCCGACCTGCTGGAAGGCGATGTGCGCCTGACCATGGGCGGGGAACCGACCTTCGTGTCGATCGACGACCCCGACGGCGCCGAGTGGAACACCGCCGCGCTGGGCCCGGACAAGCGCCGGCTCTCCGCCGAACTTTTCCAGCGCATGCGCAAGCATTACGCGCCCAAAGGGCTGGTGCATTTCGGCCAGGGCAAGTGGTATCCGGGCGAGCAACTGCCGCGCTGGTCGCTGAATTGCTACTGGCGCCGCGACGGCGTGCCGATCTGGCACAACAACGGGCTGATCGCCGATGAGCAGCAGGATTACGGCGCCACGGGAGAACTGGCCGGGCGCTTTCTGGCGAGTGTCGCCGAACGCCTGAAGCTGTCGACACGTTTTGTCTTCCCGGCTTACGAAGACCATTTCTATTACCTCTGGCGCGAGGGCGCATTGCCGAGCAACGTCAGCGCCGAAGACTCGCGTCTGGAGGAACCACTGGAACGTGCGCGGCTGCGCAAGGTGTTCAGTCAGGGGCTGGACAAGGTCATCGGCCAGGTGCTGCCGCTGGCGCGCACCGCCAAGGGCGATCAATGGCAGAGCGGGCGCTGGTATCTGCGCGATGATCATTGTCGGTTGGTGCCGGGAGATTCACCGCTTGGCTATCGCCTGCCATTGGGTTCGCAGCCCTGGGTGAAAGCGGCGGAGTATCCGTTCATTCATCCGAACGATCCGAATCAGGACTTCCCCGAACTGCCCGAAACATCGCAGCTCAACGAACACGGCGAGCCCGCTCCGGCGGACGAGCGTGTGCCGAAGATCGACGAGTCCGCCGACTGGCTGACCCGCACCGCGTTCTGCGCCGAGGCCCGGGAAGGCCGGTTGTACCTGTTCATGCCGCCGCTGGAGCGGGTCGAGGATTATCTGGAGCTGGTGGCCGCCATCGAAGCCACCGCCGAGGAGCTGCACTGTCCGGTGTTGCTGGAAGGCTACGAGCCGCCGAGCGACCCGCGCCTGAGCAATTTCCGCATTACTCCCGATCCCGGCGTGATCGAGGTCAACGTGCAGCCGTCCGCGACCTGGGACGAGTTGGTCGAACGCACCGAATTTCTGTACGAAGAAGCGCGCCAGACCCGACTGTCCACCGAGAAATTCATGGTCGATGGACGACACACCGGCACCGGCGGCGGTAACCATTTCGTGCTCGGCGGCGCGACACCGGGCGATTCACCGTTTCTGCGTCGTCCGGATCTGCTGCGCAGCCTGATCAGCTACTGGCACAACCATCCGTCGCTGTCCTACCTGTTTTCCGGTCTGTTTATCGGCCCGACCTCTCAGGCGCCGCGAGTCGATGAAGCGCGCAACGATGCGCTGTATGAGCTGGAAATAGCTTTCGCACAAATGCCTGCGCCCGGAGAAGAGTGCGCGCCATGGTTGGTGGATCGCTTGCTGCGCAATCTGCTGATCGACGTCACCGGCAACACCCATCGCGCCGAGTTCTGCATCGACAAACTGTATTCACCGGACGGCGCCACCGGGCGTCTCGGTCTGCTGGAGTTGCGTGCGTTCGAAATGCCGCCCCATGCGCACATGAGCCTGGCTCAGCAGTTGTTGCTGCGGGCGCTGGTGGCGCGGTTCTGGCGCGAGCCTTATGCGCCGCCGAAACTGGTGCGCTGGGGCACGGAGCTGCACGACCGCTTCCTGCTTCCGCATTTCATCGAGCAGGACTTCGCCGACGTCATCGTCGAACTCAACAATGCCGGTTATCCCCTGCGCGCCGAATGGTTCGCGGCGCACCTTGAGTTTCGTTTCCCCAAAGTCGGCGACTACGCCGTCAACGGTATCGAACTGGAATTGCGTCAGGCCCTTGAACCCTGGCACGTACTGGGCGAGGAGGGCGCGGCGGGTGGTACGGTGCGCTACGTCGACTCATCGTTGGAGCGCTTGCAGGTCAAGCTTACGGGGCTGCCGCCGCAGCGTTATCTGCTGACCTGCAATGGCATCCCGGTGCCGCTGCAACCGAGCGGGCGGGTGGGCGAGTTTGTCGCCGGCGTGCGTTTCCGCGCGTGGCAACCGGCCAACTGCCTGCAACCGACGATCCCGGTGCATGCACCGCTGGTGTTCGACCTGCTCGATACCTGGATGCGACGCTCGCTGGGCGGCTGCCAGTACCACGTCGCGCATCCGGGCGGGCGCAATTACGAGACGCTGCCGGTCAACGCCAACGAAGCGGAGAGCCGGCGCATGGCGCGGTTCTTCCGCATCGGACATACGCCGGGGAAACTTCCTATACCGAACCTGACAATCTCCGACGAGCTACCGATGACTCTCGATTTACGACGTTTTTGATTCGTACACGACCCCCGGATTTTTCGTATATCCGGGCGTCATGTGCCTGCGTTAGTCTGACCGTTCCTTGCCGGCTGCCGAGCTTTCCATGCCTGACCTGCTTGACCGCTACCCGCTGACAGCGGGCACCTATCACGAACTGCTCGACGACAGCGGGGCGGTACGCCCGCACTGGCGGCGACTGGTCGACCAATTGCAGCGCAGCACCCCGGCGCAACTGGTGCAGCGTCAGGCGTTGCTGACCCGGCAGATTCAGGAAAACGGCGTTACCTACAACGTGTATGCCGACCCCAAGGGCGCGGATCGTCCGTGGGAGCTGGACCTGCTGCCCCACGTAATCGCCGCCGATGAGTGGCAACAGCTGTCGGCCGGAATCGCCCAGCGTGCACGTTTGCTCAATGCGGTACTGGCGGATCTGTACGGCCCGCAGCGGCTGATCAGCGAAGGGCTGCTGCCGGCGGAGCTGGTGTTCGGTCACAACAACTTCCTCTGGCCCTGTCAGGGCATTGCGCCGCCGGACGGGGCCTTTCTGCATCTGTATGCTGTGGATCTGGCGCGCACCCCGGACGGGCGCTGGTGGGTGACGGCGGATCGTACTCAGGCGCCATCGGGTGCCGGTTACGCGCTGGAAAACCGCACCATCGTGTCCCGCGCCTTCCCCGAGTTGTACCGGGATCTGAAAGTGCAGCATCTGGCCGGTTTCTTCCGCACGTTGCAGGAAACCCTGGTCCGTCAGGCCCCCTGCGACGATGACGCGCCGCTGGTGGTGTTGCTGACCCCGGGGCGCTTCAACGAGAGTTATTTCGAACATCTTTATCTGGCGCGCCAGCTCGGTTATCCGCTGGTGGAGGGCGGTGACCTGACGGTGCGTGATGCCACGGTCTACCTGAAAACCCTCAGCGGCCTGCGCCGGGTGCACGCGATCATGCGTCGGCTCGACGATGACTTCTGTGATCCGCTGGAGCTGCGCACGGATTCGGCGCTCGGCGTTCCGGGATTGCTGGAGGTGGTACGTCAGGGACGGGTGCTGGTGGCCAACGCCCTGGGCAGCGGCGTGCTGGAGTCACCGGGGTTGCTGGGTTTCCTGCCGAAGATCAATCAGTACCTGTTCGGCGAAGAGCTGATTCTGCCGTCCATTGCCACGTGGTGGTGCGGCGAAGCGCCGGTGTTGGCCCAGGCCCTGGAAAAACTGCCGGAGCTGTTGATCAAACCGGCGTTCCCGTCGCAAAGCTTCACACCGGTGTTTGGTCGGGATCTGAGCGAAAAGCAGCGTGAAAGTCTCGCCGCGCGCATGCAGGCCCGGCCATATGCGTATGTCGCGCAAGAACTCGCCCAGTTGTCCCAGGCGCCGATCTGGCAGCCCGAGGACGGGCAACTGCAACCCCGGGCAATCGGCATGCGCATGTACGCGGTGGCCAGTCACGACGGTTATCGGGTGCTGCCCGGTGGCCTGACCCGGGTCGCCGCGGAAGCCGATGCCGAAGTGGTGTCGATGCAGCGCGGTGGTGCGAGCAAGGACACCTGGGTGCTGGGGGATCGACCGCCGAGCGGTGAGCAGTGGAAAGCCCAGCGCAACATCGGCGTGCCTGATCTGGTGCGACGCGATCCGTATCTGCCGTCGCGGGTGGTGGAAAACCTGTTCTGGTTCGGTCGTTACTGCGAGCGTTGCGACGACAGTGCGCGGCTGCTGCGGATCATGCTCGCGCGATACGTCGACGGCGATGACCCGCAAGCCTTGCAGGCCGCCGTGGATCTGGGCGAGCGGCTGATGCTGCTGCCGGATGAAGGTGAACTGCCGGAGCGCTTGCTCGCGGCACTGCTCGGTGAGGACTGGTCGTTCAGTCTGCGTTCCAACCTGCAACGTTTGCAGTGGGCGGCATCGCAAGTACGCGGCAAGCTGTCCCGGGAAAACTGGCAGGCGCTGGTGGAACTGCAACGCGAGGCTTCGGAGCTGGACACCGACGAGCCGGATTTCGGCGAGCTGCTGGATTTTCTCAACCGGTTGGTGATGTCGCTGGCGGCGCTGTCCGGGTTTGCCCTCGACGACATGACTCGCGACGAAGGCTGGCGCTTCCTGATGATCGGTCGGCGGATCGAGCGTCTGCAATTTCTCAGCAGCAGCCTCGCGGGTTTCCTGCGCGGCGCCGGGGCGTTCGATCAGGCCGGGCTTGAGTGGTTGCTGGAGCTGGGTAACAGCAGCATCACCTATCGCTCGCGTTATCTGGCGGTGGCGCAGTTGATTCCGGTGCTCGACCTGTTGTTGCTGGATGAACAGAACCCGCATGCGGTGTTGTTCCAGTTGAAACTGGTGACCCGCACCCTCAAGCGTCTGAATGATGACTTCGGTGTGCCGAGAGAGGCGGGGTTGCCGCCGCTGGTCGAGCGTCTGGCGCGCTTCGACCTTAGTTGTCTGGAGAATCCGCTGTTCGGCGAGTCCAGCGTGCGCGCGGCCCTCGACGGTCTGGCGGACCTGTTGCAGGAGATCGCCGACGCCAGCAGTCAGGTTTCGGATCGTCTGGCCCTGCGCCATTTCGCCCATGTCGATGATGTCAGCCAGCGCACGGTGTCCGTCTGATGAGTGCCCATTACCAGATCCTTCACGACACCTGCTATCGCTACGACAGCCCGGTGTCCCTGGCCCAGCAACTGGCGCATCTGTGGCCGCGCGAATGCGAGTGGCAGCGCTGCACCGAACAGCAATTGCTGATCAGTCCGGAGCCGACCACCCGCCGGGACGAGCAAGATGTGTTCGGCAATCCGCTGACTCGCCTGGCTTTCGAACGGCCTCACGATGAGTTGCAGGTCAACGCACGGCTGACGGTCGAAGTGCTGGCGCGGCCCGTGGTGGATTTCCATCAGTCGCCGGCCTGGGAACTGACGCGCAACGCGCTGACCTACAGCAGCCAGCCGCTGTCCGCCTCGTTGCTGGAAGCCTGTCGCTATCGATTCCAGTCGCCTTACGTGCATCTGAAGCGCAGTTTCGTCGAGTTCTCGGAGAGCTGTTTCCCGGCCGGCAGACCGTTGATGCTGGGCGTGCAGGCCCTGATGCAGAAGATCTTCAGCGAATTCACCTTCGATGCCGAAGCGACACAGGTCGCGACGCCGCTGGTGGAGGTGCTGGAGCGCCGGCGCGGGGTCTGTCAGGACTTCGCGCACCTGATGCTCGCCTGTGTGCGATCACGCGGGTTGGCGGCGCGTTACGTCAGCGGCTACCTGCTGACTCAGCCGCCACCGGGGCAGCCACGGTTGATTGGCGCCGATGCGTCTCATGCCTGGGTTTCGGTGTTTTGCCCGGTGCTGGGCTGGGTGGATTTCGATCCGACAAACAATGTGCAGCCGGCGCTGGAGCACATCACCCTGGCCTGGGGCCGGGATTTCTCCGATGTCTCGCCGTTGCGCGGGGTGATTCTGGGGGGAGGGAGCCATGATCCGGAGGTGCGGGTCACGGTGATGCCGCTAGAGGAATAAAAAACAAATGTGGGAGCGAGCCTGCTCGCGATGACAGTGGGTCAGTCACATCCATTTCAAATGTGCCGTCCTCATCGCGAGCAGGCTCGCTCCCACAGGGATTGTGTTCAGTGGTCCTGCAGTGTTGCTCAGGCGTCGGGTGCCTGGTCTTTCGGTGCCTCAACATCATCATCGGTCGCCACTTCACCATCAGGGTTCAGTGCCGCTTCTTCAGCCATCTGTTTCTTGCGCTGAAGCTTTTCCTCTTTCTTCTGTTCCTTGGCCAGATCACGTTGACGTTTGGCGAAGGAGTAATTGGGTTTGGCCATGGGCGATCCTCTGGGGTCGAAGGTGAGGTTGAGCGGCGCGTATTCTGCCCTGTATCGGTACCCGGGGGTTAACCGGGTTTCTGGTCGACCCATTTTGGGGTGACGGTGGGCTTCCAGTGGTCGAGGGCTTCGAGCAGCGTTTGCGGCGATTCACTCACTTGCAGCATGTCACGGTGCGGCGCACGAACGAAGCCTTCGCCGACGATGTGATCGAGAAATGCAGTGAGTTTGCTGTAGAAACCGTTCACTTCCAGCAGGCCCAGCGGCTTGCCGTGGTAGCCGAGCTGGCCCCAGGTCCAGACTTCGAACAGCTCCTCCAGGGTGCCAAGGCCACCGGGCAGGGCGATGAACGCATCGCTGAGTTCAGCCATCCGCGCCTTGCGCGCGTGCATGCCGTCGACCACTTCCAGACGCGTCAGGCTCTTGTGACCGATTTCCTTGTCCATCAGGCTCTGCGGGATGATGCCGATCACTTCGCCACCGGCCGCCAGCGCGGCGTCGGCGACAATCCCCATCAGGCCGACGGCGCCACCGCCGTAGACCAGCGTCAGCTTACGCTCGGCGATAGCCGTGCCGAGGGCGATCGCGGCTTCGGTGTACGCCGGGGTGGTGCCGGCGTTGGCACCGCAAAATACACAAACGGATGTGAGAGACATGCCTTCCTCCTGGGTCAATCGGTCACAGGGTAAAGGCTGGCACGCCTTGATCCAAGGGCTAGACTTCGCGTTTCGGGGTTTCATAGGTGCCGCTGGCACCACAGGCGTAGGCGGCGAGCAGACTGCACAACAGGCTGTTGAAGGACATGACGGATGCTCCAGATGAACGTTGAGCCCTGAAGATACGGCCCGGCCAAACGTCTGGCTGTTAGATTGTTTCGATGAGTGTCATAGCCTGAAAGTTGTATACAATTTTTGACTCAAGTCATAGGAACTTGCGAAGATTTCAGGCAGTCTTCCAACCATTCGTGTTTTTGTTAACCCTGCCTTGGAGATTCACCATGTTTTCCAAAGTTGTTGCGGTATCCCTGCTGGCGCTGGCCAGCAGCCAATTGATGGCTGCCGAGTGCAAAACCACCGTTGATTCCACCGACCAGATGTCCTTCAACACCAAGGCCATCGAAATCGACAAGAGCTGCAAGACCTTCACCGTCGAGCTGACCCACTCCGGCAGCCTGCCGAAGAACGTCATGGGCCACAACCTGGTGATCAGCAAAGAAGCCGACATGCAGCCGATCGCCACCGACGGCCTGGCCGCCGGCATCGACAAGAACTACCTGAAGGACGGTGACGAGCGCGTTATCGCTCACACCAAGATCATCGGCGCCAAGGAAACCGACTCGGTGACCTTCGACGTGTCCAAGCTCAAGGCTGACGAGAAGTACGGCTTCTTCTGCTCGTTCCCGGGCCACATCTCGATGATGAAAGGCACCGTGACCCTGAAGTAAGCAACACAAGTGTCTAGTCCTGAAATAGGTTTACACCTATTTCACCCTAACGCCCGATGCACCGCATCGGGCGTTTTGTATTTTAAGGACAGGTGCGGGCGCTCCTGGTTGTAGATCAAGATCGCCTCCCGCACCAT
>NZ_JAIHBA010000038.1:0-25714 GCF_019718735.1 Pseudomonas sp. RIT778
AGTCCGGATTGGGCGAAGCCCTGCGCGAGCTGCCGGAAAACCCGCTGCCGGGCGTGGTACTGGTGACGCCGAACGAGGTCGACAAGTCGACCCTGGAAGCATTAAGACAAAAACTTTCCGAGCTGCCCAAGGTACAACAGGCACAACTTGATCTAGTCTGGGTCGAGCGCCTGGCTGCCATTCTCAAGCTCGGTGACCGCTTTGTCTTCGGTCTGACGGTGTTGCTGGTTTCCGCATTACTTTTGGTGATAGGCAATACCATTCGTCTTCATATTGAAAACCGCCGCACCGAGATAGAAGTGATTAAACTCGTCGGCGGCACCGACAGCTATGTGCGTCGTCCCTTCCTTTATATGGGCGCGTTGTATGGCTTCGGTGCGGGGCTGTTGTCCTGGGGTGTGCTGGCGTTCGGCCTGAACTGGCTGAACGACGCGGTGGTTGGGCTGGCCGGCTTGTACGGCAGTGATTTCGCACTGGCCGGGGTGCCAGTTGCCGACGGTCTGTCGCTCTTGCTTGGCGCGGTGCTGTTGGGTTATATCGGTGCATGGATTGCAGTCGCACGTCATCTCAGGGAGCTGGCGCCGAAGTAGAATCTTTTTTTGCGCGTGATTGACCTTACGGTTTTTAGGGAACTTGTACTTGAGTTCCCGGTCAATTTTTCGCAGTGCCGAAAGGCGCGAGTATGTAAGTCGGAGGTTTTTTCGTATGACCAATTCTTTGCAACCTGCGTATGCATTGGTTCCGGGCGCAAACCTGGAAGCCTATGTACACACCGTCAACAGCATTCCATTGCTGACGCCGGAGCAGGAGCGTGAACTGGCCGAGAGTCTCTACTATGAGCAGGATTTGGGGGCGGCTCGGCAGATGGTGCTCGCCCACCTGCGGTTTGTCGTACACATCGCCCGTAGCTATTCCGGCTACGGTCTGGCTCAGGCTGACCTGATCCAGGAAGGTAACGTCGGCCTGATGAAGGCCGTGAAGCGTTTCAACCCGGAAATGGGCGTGCGTCTGGTGTCCTTCGCGGTGCACTGGATCAAGGCCGAGATTCACGAGTTCATCCTGCGCAACTGGCGGATCGTGAAAGTCGCGACCACCAAGGCCCAGCGCAAGCTGTTCTTCAACCTGCGCAGCCAGAAGAAACGTCTGGCCTGGCTGAACAACGAGGAAGTCCACCGTGTGGCGGAAAGCCTCGGCGTCGAGCCGCGTGAAGTGCGTGAGATGGAAAGTCGCCTGACCGGCCATGACATGGCCTTCGACCCGGCTGCGGAAGCGGACGACGACAGTGCTTTTCAGTCGCCGGCCAACTACCTGGAAGACCACCGGTACGACCCGGCGCGTCAACTGGAAGATGCCGACTGGAGCGACAACTCCAATCACAACCTGCACGAAGCGCTGGAAGTGCTGGACGAACGCAGTCGCGACATCCTCTACCAGCGCTGGCTGGCAGAAGAGAAAGCCACGCTGCACGACCTGGCGCAGAAGTACAACGTGTCGGCCGAGCGGATCCGTCAGCTCGAGAAGAGCGCGATGAACAAGCTCAAGTTGTCGATTGCCGCATAACCGGTAGTCCGACAATAAAAAACGCCCCGATCAGTGATGATCGGGGCGTTTTTGTTTGCCTGTCAGAAAGTCATTGGGCCCAGGGCGCGCGGCGCGAATCATTGAGTGTCAGCAAATAGCTGTCGCCACCCAGTTGGCTCATCTGCTGACGAATCCAGCCGGCCCGACGCGACACATAAGCGGTCGGATGACTGGCGCTCCAGACCCGGGGATTCGGCAGCACAGCCGCCAGATAACTCGCCTGCTGCCGGGACAGCGACTTGGCGCCTACGCCAAAGTGATGCCTTGCCGCCGCTTCGGCGCCGAACACGCCGTCATCCCACTCGACGCTGTTCAGGTACACCTCGAGAATCCGCTGCTTGGGCCAGAACACTTCGATCAGCGCGGTGAACCACGCTTCCAGGCCTTTGCGCAGATAACTGCGGCCGGACCACAAAAACAGGTTCTTCGACACTTGCTGACTCAGGGTGCTGGCGCCGCGAATCGAGCCGCCGAGTTCGTTGTGGGCCAGTGCGGCCTTGATCGCACTCAGGTCAAAACCCCAGTGCTCGGGGAATTTCTGGTCTTCGCCGGCAATCACCGCGACCTTCAGGTCATCGGAGATCTCGTCCCACGGCTTCCAGGTGCGTTGCAGATCGATCGGCTCGCCGTCGACCCAGGATTCGATCTTGCGCTCGACCATCAGCGCCGTGCCCGGTGGCGGCACGAAGCGAAACACCAACACCAGCAATACGCTGCCGCCCGCGAACCAGAGCAGGGCCTTCGTGAAACGACGGAGAAATAAACGCAGCATAGAGATGGCTTGGCCGAACCGGTTGAGCGGGCCATTATACAGACCCTGCCGATCGAGTCTGACTGGAGTTCTACATGCTGCGTAGCTTTCTGATGCTGGCTGCCTTCTTTGGTTTCACTGGTGTCGGCCTCGGCGCATTCGCCGCCCATGGCCTGAAAAACCGCCTGACCCCGGAGTATCTGGCGATCTTCCACACCGGCGTCACCTACCAGTTGGTGCACGCACTTGCGCTGTTCGGCGTGGCGCTGCTGGCCACCCAGTTTCAGGGGCGTCTGGTCGCCTGGGCCGGCATTTCGTTCACCGTCGGTATCCTGCTGTTCTCCGGCAGCCTGTACCTGCTGACCACCATCGGCATCGGCAAGCTCGGCATCATCACCCCGTTCGGCGGCCTGGCGTTCCTGATCGGCTGGCTGTGCCTCGGACTCGCCGCCTGGCGCCTGCAGCCAACCGCTTGACGCTTGGTGCTGACCTTTAGGTCATGATCGGGCTAGAATGCCACCCCCTAAAAAGTGATGGCGGCGTTGCGCATGCGCATTCAGTTGAACGGTGAATCCTTTGAACTGCCCGACGGTGAAACCGTTGCGGCCCTGCTGACCCGTCTGGATCTGACCGGACGCCGCGTCGCGGTCGAACTCAATCTGGATATCGTCCCGCGCAGCCAGCATGCCGACACCACTTTGAACGACGGCGACAACGTCGAAGTGGTGCATGCCATCGGCGGCGGCTGATCACCAGGCCTGCAAGGGCCGAGAATTCTGCAAGACCCTCACCCCAACAGAGGATTCCCCATGAGCATCGTTCGTAGCGACAAGCCTTTCGTTCTGGCCGGTCGTACTTACCAGTCGCGTTTGCTGGTCGGTACCGGCAAGTACCGTGACATGGAAGAAACCCGTCTGGCCATCGAAGCCTCGGGTGCCGAGATCGTCACCTTCGCCGTGCGCCGCACCAACCTGGGCCAGATCGAAGGCGAGCCGAACCTGCTCGAAGTGCTGTCGCCGGATCGCTACACCTTCCTGCCGAACACCGCCGGCTGCTACGACGCTGTCGAAGCCGTGCGCACCTGCCGTCTGGCTCGTGAGCTGCTCGACGGCCACAACCTGGTGAAGCTGGAAGTGCTGGCCGACCAGAAAACCCTGTTCCCCAACGTGATCGAAACCCTCAAGGCCGCCGAAGTGCTGGTCAAGGAAGGCTTCGACGTGATGGTTTACACCAGCGATGACCCGATCATCGCCCGGCAACTGGCGGAAATCGGCTGCATCGCGGTCATGCCGCTGGCCGGCCTGATCGGTTCGGGCCTGGGGATCTGCAACCCGTACAACCTGCAGATCATCCTCGAAGAAGCCAAGATCCCGGTGCTGGTGGATGCCGGTGTCGGCACCGCTTCCGACGCCACCATTTCCATGGAGCTGGGCTGTGACGCGGTGCTGATGAACTCGGCCATCGCCCACGCCCAGCAGCCGATCATGATGGCCGAAGCCATGAAACACGCGATCGTCGCGGGCCGCCTGGCCTACCTCGCCGGCCGCATGCCGAAAAAACTCTATGCCAGCGCCTCTTCGCCGCTGGATGGTCTGATCAAGTAAGAGCTATTGATGACTGAATCGAACGACACGCCAATCCAGACGGAAGAAGGCGACGAGCGCCAACACCGCCGCATCAAGAGTTTCGTGATGCGCGCCGGGCGCATGACCGAAGGCCAGCAGCGCGGCCTGGATCAGGGCGCGCCGAAGTTCGTCCTGCCGCTGGCCGATGCGCCGGTGGATTACGACCAGGTGTTCGGCCGTTCCGCGCCGCGTTCGCTGGAGATCGGTTTCGGCATGGGCCATTCGCTGCTGGAAATGGCCGCCGCTGCGCCGGAACAGGATTTCATCGGTGTCGAGGTTCACCGTCCGGGTGTCGGCGCGCTGCTCAATGGCGTGCTGACTCAGGGCCTGACCAACCTGCGGGTCTACGATTGCGACGCGATCGAAGTACTCAACCGCTGCATCGCCGACAACAGCCTCGATCGCCTGATGCTGTTCTTCCCGGATCCGTGGCACAAGAGCCGCCACCACAAGCGCCGTATCGTTCAGGCGTCCTTCGCTGAACTGGTGCGCAGCAAGCTGAAAGTCGGCGGCGTCCTGCACATGGCCACCGACTGGGAACCGTACGCCGAATACATGCTGGAAGTGATGAACGTCGCTCCGGGCTATCGCAACCTCGCCGAAGACGGCAAGTGCGTACCGCGCCCGGCCGAACGCCCGATCACCAAGTTCGAACGCCGCGGCGAACGTCTTGGGCATGGCGTGTGGGATCTGAAGTTCGAAAAACAGTCGTAAGTACTGCGCAGTGATCGTTCCCACGTCGAGGCGTCGAACCGTCTGCGTGGGAATGCCTCAATGGACGCTCCGCGTCCGCTTCGGGGGACGCAGAGCGTCCCGGGCTGCATTCCCACGCAGAGCGTGGGAACGAGCACGTGAGATTCAGCGGCGATCCGCGACCACGCCAATCAACACCAGCACCACCAACAACACCGGCGCCAGGCTGTAGTTGTTGAACTGGCTCAGCCCCTTCACCACCCACGGCGTCGCGTAGATCAGCGCTGCGCCGCTGCCGATCAGGCACAGCAGGGCCATCAGCGGGACGCGCAGGGCGCCGGCGATGCTGCCCAGGCGTTGCTCGACCCAGGCCTTGAAGTCAGCGCCGAACAGCACCAGCAGACAGCCCACCAGGGCCAGCGCGATTTCCGAGAGGTTGCTGCGGCTCCAGCGGGACACGGTGGCGAGCAGGTCGAGTATCAAATCCATGCGGTTTCCTTAAGAGCGGTCAGCTCAGAAATTTCTGCAGCAAGTCGTTGAGGAACAGTTGTCCGCGCTCGGTGGCCGCCAGACGTGACGGTTCGACCTGCAACAGACCGCTTTGTTCGGCCTCGCGCCGGTGTTCGTCGAGGCTCTCCAGCGGCAGGCCGGTGCGCTCCGGATACAGGCGCGATTCGACGCCGGCGGTCAGGCGCAGGGCGTTCATCAGGAACTCGAACGGCATCTCGTCGTTGGTCAGGGCTTTCTCGCCGGCCTGGAAGCTTTTGGCCGGGTTGAGGTAATCCTTCGGCAGGCGCGTCTTCCAGGTGCGCACGATGCGCCCGTCCGGGTGACTGAGCTTGCCGTGGGCGCCGGCGCCGATGCCGATGAAGTCGCCGAAGCTCCAATAATTTAGGTTGTGTCGCGCCGGGCGACCCGGTTGGGCATAGGCCGACACTTCGTACTGCGCGTAACCGTGTTCGGCCAGCAGCGCCTGTCCGGCCTCTTGAATGTCCCACAGCGTGTCGTCTTCCGGCAGCACTGGCGGCTGGTTCCAGAACACGGTGTTCGGCTCCAGTGTCAGCTGATACCAGGAAATGTGCGTCGGCTTCAGCTCGATCGCCTGGCGCAGATCGCTCAGGGCATCGTCCAGCGACTGGTCCGGCAAACCATGCATCAAGTCGAGGTTGAAGTTATCGAACCCGGCCTGGCGCGCCATGCCGGCGGCGCGTACCGCTTCGTCGCCATTGTGGATGCGGCCGAGGGCCTTGAGCTTTTCCTGCTGGAAACTCTGGATGCCGATCGACAGGCGATTGATCCCCAGTTTGCGGTAGGCGACGAACTTCTCTTGCTCGAAGGTCCCGGGGTTGGCTTCCAGGGTGATTTCGATGTCGTCGGCAAACGGAATGCGCTGTTTCACGCCTTCCAGCAAGCGGCCCAGGGCTTCGGCACTGAACAGGCTCGGGGTGCCGCCGCCAAAGAAGATCGAACTCAATTCGCGGCCATACACCGCGTGCAGATCCTGATCGAGGTCGGCCAGCATCGCGTCGACGTATTCCTGCTCCGGCAACACCGGGCTGGCGGTGTGGGAGTTGAAGTCGCAATAGGGGCATTTGCGCACACACCACGGGATGTGGATGTACAGCGCCAAGGGCGGCAGCGTCGGCAACGGCGCCCGAGGCGAGGAGGCGGCGCCGCCGATAATCAGCGACGACGCGGAGGAGCTATCGGTCATTTCAAGCCCAGACGCTGGCGCAGCAGATCCATTGCACGGGCGCGGTGGCTGATCTGGTTCTTGTCGCTCGGGCTCAGTTCGGCGCTGGACACGTTACGCTCCGGCACCCAGAACAGCGGGTCGTAACCGAAACCGTGCTCACCGCTGGCAGCGGTCAGGATGCGCCCGTGCCACAGACCTTCGCAGAGGATCGGCAGCGGATCGTCGGCGTGACGCACCAGCGCCAGCACGCAGACGAACTGCGCGCCACGCTCGGCTTCAGGCACATCCTTCAAGGCATCGAGCAGCTTGGCGTTGTTCGCCGCGTCGCCCTTGCCGTCGGCGTAGCGCGCCGAGTAGATGCCCGGCGCACCGTTGAGGAAGTCCACCGCCAGACCCGAATCGTCGGCCAGCGCCGGCAGCCCGGAGATGCGAGCGGCATTGCGCGCCTTGAGGATCGCGTTCTCGACGAACGACAGACCGGTTTCTTCCGGCTCCACGCTGCTGAATTCGCCGATTGAGCGCAGTTGCACCGAATCGCCGAGCATGGCCTGGAGTTCCTTGAGCTTGCCGGCGTTATGGCTGGCCAGTACGAGTTGCTTGAGATTGATCATTGGCCAGGGAAAAGCTCTTGGTTGAAATTGATGATGTTGATCTTGTCGCCGGTCTGCACCTTGATTTCAAAGGTGCGGGTTTCCTGCTGCTCCACCGGGTATTGGGCGATGTAGTAGATCGCGCCCTGTTCGGTGATCTGGCGGAAAGTCAGCGGCACGCTCTGGCTGGTCAGGTCTTTGACGGTGCCGGTGACCTGGGCGATCAGCGGTTTGCCGTCCTTGATCACCGAGACATTGATCACGCCCTGGTTCTTGCTGCGGATCAGCTCGGCAGCCTTGGCGATGTCCGGCGTCAGGAAGGTCGAGTTGAAGGTGTTGTAATGCACGGTGACATCACCGAACACTTCCTTGCGTTCGCCCTTGATGGCATCGGCGGCCACGGCCGACAGGCTCAGGCAGGCGGCCAATAGCGCGGTAATCAAGCGTCCCATGTTCGTTCTCCTCGCAATGTCGTGGTTCAGACCGCGATTCTGTGATCCGCAAGCCCCGGGCTGCTGACGCGGTAGATACCGATCTCACCTAATAGATTAGGCCATAGCTTACTGGCCCACCCGTGGCGGTGCTGTTGATCCACGGCAAGCCGATCAATGACCTTCGCCTCACGTTCGCGACAAAGTTCTTCAAAGTCTTCGAAGGTGCAGAAGTGAATGTTCGGCGTGTTGTACCAGGTGTACGGCAGGAATTCCGACACCGGCATCCGGCCCTTGCTCGCCAGGTACCAGCGGCAGCGCCAGTGACCGAAATTCGGGAACGTGATGATGCACTGGCGTCCGACCCGCAGCATTTCGTCGAGGATCTTGTCCGGGTAATGCACGGCTTGCAGGGCCTGGGTCATCACCACGATGTCGAAGCTGTTGCTGGCGAAGTTGCCCAGGCCTTTGTCCAGATCCTGCTCGATGACGTTGACGCCCTTGGCCACGCACTGCGCGATGTTGTCCGCGTCGTTTTCCAGGCCATAGCCGGTGACCTGCTTGTGGTCGCGCAGCCAGGTCAGCAACTCGCCGTCACCGCAACCGAGGTCGAGCACGCGGCTGCCGGCGGGGATCCATTCCTGGATGATTTCCAGATCAGCTCTCATGGCTTTCTCACAACGTAATGCGGTTCATGTAATTGCCGAACGCCTGCAAATAACGCGGGATCGGAATCAGGAAGGCGTCGTGGCCTTGCGGCGCGTCGATTTCCAGGTAGCTGACGTCCTTGCGTGCGGCCATCAACGCGTCCACCAGTTCCCGCGAGCGGGCCGGGGAGAAGCGCCAGTCGGTGGTGAACGACATCACGCAGAATTTGGCTTTCGCACCTTCGAAGGTTTTCGCCAGGTTATCGTTGAAGTTCGCCGCCGGATCGAAGTAGTCCAACGCTTTGGTCATCAACAGATAGGTGTTGGCATCGAAGCGACCGGAGAACTCTTCGCCCTGATAGCGCAGGTAGCTTTCGACCTGGAACTCGACGCTGTGGAAGTCGTAGTTGAGCTTTTCGCTCTTCAGGCCACGGCCGAATTTCTCGCCCATGGAGTCGTCGGACAGGTAAGTGATGTGTCCGACCATCCGCGCCAGCATCAGGCCGCGTTTGGGGATCACGCCCTGTTCCTGGAACGAGCCGCCGTGGAATTCCGGGTCGGTGAGGATCGCCTGGCGCGCCACTTCATTGAAGGCGATGTTCTGCGCCGACAGCTTGGGGGCCGAGGCGATGGCCAGGCAGTGGCGAACGCGATCCGGGTACGTGATGGTCCATTGCAGCGCCTGCATGCCGCCCAGGCTGCCGCCGATCACCGCGGCCCACTGGCCGATGCCGAGCAGGTCGGCCAGGCGTGCCTGGCTGTGCACCCAGTCTTCCACGGTCAGCACCGGGAAGTCGGCGCCGAACGGCTTGCCGGTTTCCGGGTTGAGGCTGCTCGGGCCGGTGGAGCCGTTGCAACCGCCGAGGTTGTTCAGGCTGACCACGAAGAACTTGTTGGTGTCGATCGGTTTGCCGGGGCCGATGCAGCTGTCCCACCAACCGGGCTTGCGGTCGTCGACGCTGTGGTAACCCGCAGCGTGGTGGTGGCCGGACAGGGCGTGGCAGATCAGCACGGCGTTGCTCGCTTGCGCGTTCAGCGTGCCGTAGGTTTCGTAGATCAGGTCATAATCGGCCAGCGAACGGCCGCAGGCCAGGGCCAGCGGTTCGCTGAAGTGCGCCGTTTGCGGCGTCACCAGACCAACAGAATCGGGGGGAAAGGCAGCTGGCATCGACCCTGCTCTCGTTGAAATGAGGCGTAAGTCTAAAGACCGGTGGGGTTAGCGGCAAGCAACGATCAGGCCTGATTTGCGCTCGTTCCCACGCTCTGCGTGGGAATACCTCATTGGACGCTCCGCGTCCGCTTCGGCGGGGGACGCGGAGCGTCCCGGGATGCGTTCCCACGCGGACGGTTCGACGCCTCGACGTGGGAACGATCAGCGGACTAGTCCGGGCAAATCCGGCAATTTCTTCGGCGAGCAAATCTTCACCCGCTTCTGCCGGTTCAACTCACCGCTGAGCAAACTGACCTGGCTCTTGGAAACCCCAAAAGTCTTGGCCAGAAATCCCATCAGATAGGCATTGGCCTTGCCCTCGACCGGCGGGGCGGTCAGGCGGATCTTCAGGCGATCGCCGTGCAGCCCGCAGAAATCATCGCTGCGGGCGGCCGGTTGCAGGTGACATTCCAGAATCAGGTCGTCACCGTCCCAGCGAAACCAGCTCACATCAGCAGGCGCAGGATTTCCGGCATCATCGTCATCGCCGCGAGGTTGTTGATCACCAGCATGTCGATCAGCTTCAGCACGAGGAAGGCGAAGATCGGCGACAGGTCGAGACCGCCGAGGTTCGGCAGAATGCGGCGGAACGGCGCCAGGGCCGGTTCACAGATCTGGTTCACCAGCTCGGCGCCCGGATTGTGGCTGCCCGGTGCGACCCAGGACAGGATGATGCTGATGATCATGGCCCAGAAGAAAATCTTCAGGAACAGTGCCGTCACGCCGATCAGCGACCAGATCAGCAGTTGCAGCGGGTTGCCGGTGGTGCCGTAGGTCAGCAGCAGGGTCAGCGCCATCAGCGCCAGTTGCACGAGAATCGCCAGCACCAGCGACGACATGTCGAGGCCGAACATGCTCGGGATGATCCGGCGCAGTGGCTTGAGCAGCGGCTGGGTGGCCTTGACCACGAACTGGCACAGCGGGTTGTAGAAGTTCGCCCGCACCAGTTGCAGGACGAAGCGCAGCAGCACGATCAGCAGGTACAGGCTGCCGAGGGTTTGCAGCACGTAGACCGCTGCGGTGTTCAATCCAATCATGTAAGGCTCCTTATTTGCCCAGTTGTTCGGCCATTTCGGCCGAGCGGTGCGCGGCGGCGCCGAGTGCTTTTTCCACCAGGGCTTCGAAGCCGCCGGCCTGGAACGATTTGATCGCAGCTTCAGTGGTGCCGGCCGGGGAGGTCACGCGGCGGCGCAGTTCGGCAGCGTCGACGTCGCTGGACACGGCCATGTGCGCGGCGCCCAGAGCGGTCTGCAGAGTCAGTTGCTCGGCGGTTTCCTTCGGCAGGCCGAGTTTGACGCCGGCGGCAGTCATGGCTTCGATCAGCAGGAAGAAGTACGCCGGGCCGGAACCGGAGACCGCAGTGACCGCGTCCAGTTGCTGCTCTTCGTTCAGCCACAGGGCGATGCCCACGGCGGACAGCAGCTCTTCAGCCTGCTGGCGTTGTTCGGCACTCACTGCGCCGGTGGCGTACAAACCGCTCACGCCCTGACGCAGCAGCGCCGGGGTGTTCGGCATGCAGCGCACGATCGGTTGCTCGCCCAGCCAGGCAGTCATGCTGGCGCAGGTGATGCCGGCGGCGATGGAGACCACCAGTTGATTCGGTTTCAGGCTCGGGCGAATCGCTTCGCACACGGCTTTCATGGCCTGTGGTTTGACTGCCAGCACGACAACGTCGGCACCGTCGATGGCCTGGGTGTTGTCGGCGAAGGTTTCGATGCCGTGTTCGGCGCTGACCCGGTTGCGGGTTTCTTCGCCCGGATCGCTGGCGCGAATCCGTGCAGCTTCCAGACCCTTGGCCCGCAGGCCGCCGATCAGGCTGGCGGCCATGTTGCCGGCACCGATAAAGGCAATACGTGTGTTGCTCATGTCAGGTCCTTATCTGGAAATGTTCAAGATTGGGAATAGTCGCGGGCGCCGAACAGGGCCGTACCGATACGGACCCAGGTCGCGCCCTGGGCAATGGCCGACTCGAGGTCGTGGCTCATGCCCATGGAAAGTGTGTCGAGCGGCAGATCGAGGCTGGCCTGCAACTTCTGAACGGCGGCGAATGCAGCGTCCTGCTCGGCGCGATCGTCGGTCGGCTCGGGAATCGCCATCAACCCGCGCAGCTTCAGGCGCGGCAGGGCGCTGATGGCCTGGGCCAGGGCTGGCAGATCCTGCGGCGTGCAGCCGGACTTGCTGGCTTCACCGCTGACGTTGACCTGAATGCAGATGTTCAGTGGCGGCAGATCCGCCGGGCGTTGTTCGGACAGGCGTTGGGCGATTTTCAGACGATCCACGGAGTGCACCCAGGCGAAATGCTCGGCAATCGAGCGGGTCTTGTTCGACTGAATGGGGCCGATGAAGTGCCAGATCAAGGGCAGGTCGGCCACTTCGAGCTGCTTGCCCAATGCCTCTTGCAGGTAGTTCTCGCCGAAGTCGCGCAGGCCGGCGGCGTAAGCTTCGCGCAGGGCTTCGGCCGGTTTGGTCTTGCTCACGGCCAGCAGCTGGACGCTGTCTTCGCTGCGATTGGCAGCTTGGGTCGCTGCCTGGATGCGCGAACTAACCTGGAGAATGTTGTCTGCTATCGTGGACATCAAGAGGCGCCAGCGGTCTGAAGGTTCGCGGCATTCTACTGGAATTGAGGGACGCTATGGATATCACTGAACTGCTGGCCTTCAGCGCCAAACAGGGCGCTTCCGACCTGCACCTGTCGGCCGGTCTGCCGCCGATGATCCGCGTGGATGGCGATGTGCGGCGGATCAATCTGCCGGCGCTGGATCACAAGCAAGTACACGAGCTGATCTACGACATCATGAACGACACCCAGCGGGTGGACTTCGAGAAACATCTGGAAACCGACTTTTCCTTCGAAGTCCCCGGCGTGGCGCGCTTCCGGGTCAATGCCTTCAACCAGAACCGGGGTGCCGGCGCGGTGTTCCGGACCATCCCGTCGAAAGTGCTGAGCATGGAAGACCTCGCCATGGGCGACGTCTTTCGCAAGATCACCGATGCGCCGCGCGGGCTGGTGCTGGTGACCGGGCCGACCGGTTCCGGCAAGTCCACAACCCTGGCGGCAATGATCGATTACCTCAACACCCATCGCCATCACCACATCCTGACCATCGAAGATCCGATCGAATTCGTCCACGAATCGCGCAAATGCCTGATCAATCAGCGCGAAGTCCATCGCGATACCCGCAGTTTCGCCACTGCGTTGAGATCAGCACTGCGTGAGGATCCGGACGTGATCCTGGTGGGCGAGATGCGAGATCTGGAAACCATCCGCCTAGCGCTCACCGCGGCCGAGACCGGGCACCTGGTGTTCGGCACCTTGCACACCACGTCGGCGGCCAAGACCATCGACCGGGTGGTGGACGTGTTCCCCGGGGACGAAAAGTCCATGGTGCGCTCGATGCTCTCGGAGTCGTTGCTGGCGGTGGTGTCGCAGACGCTGATCAAGAAGATCGGCGGCGGCCGGGTGGCGGCGCACGAGATCATGCTGGGCACGTCGGCGATCCGTAACCTGATCCGCGAGGACAAGGTGGCGCAGATGTACTCGGCGATACAGACCGGCGGCTCGCTGGGGATGCAGACACTCGACATGTGCCTGAAGGATCTGGTGACCAAAGGCTTGATCAGCCGCGAGCATGCGCGGGAAAAGGCGCGTACGCCGGATAACTTCTAGGCAAAAAAAATCGCAGCCCGTGGGCTGCGATTTTGATCGTTCCCACGCTCTGCGTGGGAATGCCTCAATGGACGCTCTGCGTCCGCTTTGAGACGCGGAGCGTCAAACGAACTAGCTCAGCGCTGAACGACGCGCATCTGCCCTTGTTCTTTCGGCAATACGCGTTTGGCCACCACGTAATGCTTTTCCCAGTACGGCTTGTTCAGCGTGTCGATGCTCACCGACTTGCCGCGCCGTGGTGCATGGATGAAACGGTCGTTGCCCAGGTAGATGGCAACGTGATTGACGCGACGGCTCTTGATGTTGAAGAAAATCAGGTCGCCCGGCTTCAGGTCCTTGCGTTCGACTTTCTCGCCGTGACCGCTGGCCATGGCGTTCGAGGTGCGTGGTAGGTCGAACGTGGCGTCGTTGAACGCGTATTTCACCAGACCGCTGCAGTCGAAGCCTTTACTCGGGCTGCTGCCGCCCCAACGGTATGGCGTACCGAGGACGTTTACCGCGCGACTGAGGACGTTGCTGCTTTCCTTGGTCGCCATCGGTGGCACCAGCTTGCTGCGGCCGTTGCTGCTCAGCGTGGTGTGTTTGACCTGTTTGCCTTTGTTCGAAGGAGCAGAGGCATGGGATTTAGGGGTGAAACCGTTAACGTTTGGAAGACGTTGCTCACGATTGGTGGCGTGGGCGGCCAGTGGCATTAATAGGCAAATGGTTAGCCATGTCTTGAAAAATGGACGCATTAGGCAGGGCTCTTGGTGTGTTAGCGCGCAACTTTATAACAGCTTTTTTGTCACTTCCGAGGCCGTTGGTCGATTCAATCGGGTGCCAACGGAACCAAATAAGCGGCAAAAAGACGCAATTGTCGGACAGAAGTCCGGTGCTATAAGGCTTTGACGGGAGACACGGTAGCATTTGCCATACGTCGGCTACCTGTAAAAAAGTCACAAAGAATTAAAAAATATTTATCTATCGCGTGTATCGAGGTCTTAATGAACGGCTATCAGCTGCCCCGTGTGAAGGAAAAAGACACCCATAGCAAGGTGATCGGCTACCTGTTGTGGATTTTCGGTTTCACAGGCTCTCACCGCTTCTATTACGGCAAACCGGTGACCGGCACGATCTGGTTTTTCACCTTCGGGTTGCTGGGGATCGGCTGGCTGATCGACGTATTCCTGATCCCGGCGATGGATCGCGAAGCCGACCTGCGATTCGCCGCGGGCCCTATCGAATACAACGTGGCGTGGATTCTCCTTACCTTCCTCGGCGCGCTCGGTGTGCACCGGATGTATCAGGGCAAGTGGATCAGCGGATTGGTGTACCTGCTGACCGGCGGGTTGTTCTTTCTGGGGGTGCTGTATGACTTCTGGACGCTGAACGATCAGGTGTCGGTGCGTAACGCCGAAGGGCGGGGCGCCTTTCAGTAAGTGATGGCGAGGGAGCTGGCTCCCTCGCCATTTTTTTACGCCTGATGGCTGATCCGGCCATCCACCAAGGTGTAACGCACCACACCCGGCAGGCTATGGCCGAGGAACGGGCAGTTCTCGCCCTTCGACAGCCAGGTTTCGCCGGCAACGGTCGAGGCCTTCGGATCGAACAGCACGATATCCGCTGCGCCACCCACCGCCAGTTTGCCCACCGGCAGGCGCAGGGCCTCGGCCGGGCCGGCGCTCAGGCGGGCCAGCAGGGTCGGCAGGTCCAGCAGACCATCCTCCACCAGCGTCATCGCCAGCGGCAGCAGCAGTTCGACGCTGCTGATGCCCGGCTCGGTCGCGCCGAACGGTGCCAGTTTGGCATCGCGCTCGTGGGGCTGGTGATGGCTGGAAATCGCCGAGACCACGCCGGACTTCACCGCTTCACGCAGACCGTCACGGTCGGCGCGGGTGCGCAGCGGCGGTTGCACGTGATACAGGCTGCTGAAGTCGATCAGCGCTTCGTCCGTCAGGATCAGCTGATACAGGGCGACATCCGCCGTGACTTTCAAACCACGGGCCTGAGCCTGAGCGATCAGGGCCACGCCGCGAGCGCTGGTCAGCTGGCTGAAGTGCGCGCGCACGCCGGTCTGCTCGACCAGCAGCAGATCCCGGGCCAAAGCCACGGTTTCCGCAGTTTCCGGGATGCCCGGCAGGCCGAGGAAACTGGCGGTGGCGCCTTCGTGGGCCAGGCCGCCGTCGGCGAGGTCGTGATCCTGCGAGTTGAAAATCACCGTCAGGTCGAAGGTCGCCGCGTAATCCAGCGCCCGGCACAGGGTGCGGGTGTTGCGGAAACTCTCCAGACCGTTGCCGAACGCTACGCAACCGGCGTCGCGCAGGGCGACCAACTCGGCCAGTTGTTCACCATCCAGACCTTTGCTCAGCGCGCCGATCGGGAACACCTTGGTGTTGCCCGCCTCGCGGGCGCGGTCGAGGATCAGTTCGGCCACGGCGGAGGTGTCGAGCACCGGTTTGGTTTTCGGCGGGCAGCACAGGCTGGTCACGCCGCCGGCCGCAGCGGCGCGGGTTTCGCTGGCGATGGTGCCTTTGCGGCTGTAGCCCGGCTCGCGCAGGGCTACGTTGAGGTCGACCAGCCCTGGAGCGGCCACCAGACCTTGGGCATCAATGGTTTCGACGGCGGTGAAACCGGCCGGTGCAGCGCCGAGGGCGACGATCTTGCAGGCTTCAACGTGAATATCGGTGATTTGATCCAGGCCGCTGCTTGGATCGATGACGCGGGCGCCGAGAATGCTGAGCTTCACTGGGCGTTCTCCTGCTCGAATTGACGCTGCGCTGTTTGTCCGCTCATGGCCATCGACAGCACGGCCATACGGATCGCGATGCCGTAGGTGACTTGATTGAGGATCACCGAGTGCGGGCCGTCGGCCACCGCCGACTCGATCTCCACGCCGCGGTTGATCGGCCCCGGGTGCATGACGATGCAATCGGGCTTGGCGCCGGCCAGGCGCGCGGTGGTCAGGCCGAACAGGCGGTAGAACTCGCCTTCGCTCGGCAGCAGGCCGCCGGTCATGCGCTCACGCTGCAGGCGCAGCATGATCACCACGTCGACGTCTTTCAGGCCTTCGGTCATGTCGGTGTAGACCTTCACGCCGTACTGCTCGATGCCGATCGGCAGCAGGGTCTTCGGTGCGATCACGCGGATGTCCGGGCAACCGAGGGTCTTCAGGGCGAGCATGTTCGAGCGCGCCACCCGCGAGTGCAGGATGTCGCCGACGATGGCTACCGAGAGGTTCTCGAAACCGCCCTTGTGGCGGCGGATGGTCAGCATGTCGAGCATGCCCTGGGTCGGGTGGGCGTGCCGGCCGTCGCCGCCGTTGATGATCGCCACTTGCGGGCAGACATGTTCGGCGATGAAGTGCGCAGCGCCCGAGTCGCCGTGGCGCACGACGAACATGTCGGCGGCCATGGCTTCCAGGTTGCGCAGGGTGTCGAGCAGGGTTTCGCCCTTGCTGGCCGACGAGGTCGACACGTTCAGGGTGATCACGTCCGCCGACAGCCGCTGGGCCGCCAGTTCGAAGGTGGTGCGGGTGCGGGTCGAGTTTTCGAAGAACACGTTGCACACGGTCTTGCCGCGCAGCAACGGGACCTTCTTCACGGCCCGGGCACCGACTTCGAGGAACGAGTCGGCGGTGTCGAGGATTTCCGTCAGCAACTCGCGGCGCAGGCCGTCGAGCGAGAGGAAGTGGCGCAGCTGGCCCTGATCATTGAGCTGCAGCGGGCGCTTGGTATCTAGAGGCGTCATCGCGAGGGGGACTCTCAATAGGGCGGATTAAAGGGCAAGGTCTTGCAGTTCGAGGGCCAGCTCCGGCCCGGACAGCTTGACCCGCTCGTGGGCGGCCAGCGACAGGGTCGCGCCGACCACGTTCGGGCGGATCGGCAGTTCGCCGGCGTCCAGGTCCAGCAGGCAGACCAGCGTCACGCTGGCCGGGCGGCCGTAGTCGAACAGTTCGTTCATGGCGGCGCGGATGGTCCGGCCGCTCATCAGTACGTCGTCGATCAGCACCAGATGCTGGCCTTCGATTTCGAAGGGCAGGGCGGACGGGCGCACCTGCGGGTGCAGGCCGTTCTGGCTGAAGTCGTCGCGGTAGAAGGAAACATCCAGCGTGCCCAATGGCGCGTCGCTGCCCAGCTCTGCGAGCAGGGCCTGGGCGACCCAGACGCCGCCGGTGCGGATGCCGATGTAACGCGGTTCGCTGATCTCACGCTGGGCAAGGTGCGCCTTGAGGCGGGTCGCCATCTGGCTGATCAGATCGGCGGGATTGGGCAGGCTCATGGTTGCTCCTTCTTGGGGTCGAGCCGGTTCTCGCGAACCGTGGCTCGGGTTGTAACCAAAAGAAAAGCGCCGTAGCGCTTGTCAGGATTCAAATAGTGCGGTGTTTTCGTCGAGCCAGCCTTGCAGCAGCAGGGCGGCGGCGATGGCGTCCACCGGGTTGTCGCGGTAGCTGCCTTTCTGTCCGCCGCGCACCAGTCGCTCGCCCTTGGCTTCGAAGGTCGTCAGGCGCTCATCGTGGGTATAGAAAGGCAGGTTGAAGCGGCCGTTGAGGCGGCGGGCGAATTTCTCGGCGCGGGCGCACATCTCGCTGGGCGTGCCGTCCATGTTCAGCGGCAGGCCGACCACCACGGCGTCGGGTTTCCATTCCTTTATCAGGGCTTCGACCTGATTCCAGTCCGGCACACCGTTTTGCGCCTTCAAGGTGCACAGTTCGCGAGCCTGGCCGGTAATCACCTGGCCGACCGCCACGCCGATCTGTTTGGTGCCGTAGTCGAAGCCGAGGATCAGGCGCAGGGCCATCAGGCGTGTCCTGCCTGGCTGGTCAGCAGGCTGAGGTTGATCCCCAGGTGCTTGGCCGCCGCTTCCAGGCGCAGTTCACTGCTGGTGTTGAACAGGATATCGGCGTCGTACGGGCAGGTCAGCCAGGCGTTGTCGGCCAGTTCGGCCTCCAGCTGACCGGCTTCCCAACCGGCATAACCGAGGGTGATGACACTTTTGGTCGGGCCTACGCCGTCGGCGATGGCGAACAGCACGTCCTGCGAGGTGGACAGGGCCAGATCGCCCTCCAGCTCGACGGTAGCCTGGAACGTCTTGCCCGCCGGGTGCAGGACAAAACCGCGATCGGTCTGCACCGGGCCGCCGATGAAGATCGGCACATGCTGGCACAGCGCTGGCGGATCGATGTCCGGGCGCAATTGTTCGAGGATGTCGGCCAGATTCAGCTCTTGCGGTCGGTTGACCACCAGCCCCATGGCGCCATTGGCCGTGTGCTCGACGATGTAGGTCAAGGTGTGGGCAAAGTTCGGGTCGGCCATGTGTGGCATGGCGATCAGGAAGTGATGCTTGAGGTAGCTGGGGCTGACGTTTTTCATGTGCGCTAGTGTGGCGTTCGGGGGGCGAACTGACAAGCTGGAGCGGGCAAAAGATCGACTCAGTTACTGGACAACCGGTCGCCCCGGGCGAATTTCCAGGTGCGGATGATTTCCAGACGGTCGATGTCCGACAGGTCCCCGGTAAACGGTGCAAACGGTGCCGCCAGACGCACGATCCGCTGCGCCGCCTGATCCAGCAGTGGCTGGCCGGAAGACTCCAGCACCAGCACTTCATACAGCGAGCCGTCGCGGTTGATCGACACCATCAGGCGCAGATTGCCGTAGATCTGCTTGCGCCGGGCTTCGTCGGGGTAATTGAGGTTGCCGATGCGCTCGACCTTCTTGCGCCACTCGTCCTTGTACCAGGCGCCCTTGTCGCGCATGGTCGACGCGGCGCTCAGGCGGTGGATGCGCGGGCGCTTGGCGTACAGCTGTTGTTCGTTGGCCAGTTCGGCTTCGAGGCTGGCGATGTCGCTGGAGAGCTGCGAGCTGTCGAAGGTCGGGGCATCGACCGTCGGTTTGGTCTCGGTCTTCGCTTCTTCTTTCTTGGTCGGCGCCTTTTTCGGTTTCGGCGCGACGGTGGTCACGGCCGCCTTGGGCGCGGCTTCCTGCACTTCCGGCTTGGCGGCGGGCGGTGGGGTGACTTTCTTGACCTGGTTGTCCTGGAACGGCGCGACCTCGGTGGTCTTGGGGATCGCCTTCTTGTCGAGGGTGCCGCTGCCTTCCTGGTTTTCCTGGGCGAGGAAGTCAGCCTTCGCCGGCTTCTTTTCGCTCTTGAAGGTGGCGAGGGTGATTTCCAGGGTTTTGCTGATCTGCTTGGGCTCGACCATGGTGAAACCCACGCCGAGCAGCAGCGCCAAATGGATCAGCGCCGCGAGAAACAGGGTAAATCCGAGGCGATCGACCGGGCGCACGCCTTTATGGGCGAGTTCAGCGGGCAGATCGGACGGAAGTGTCATGACAAGAAAACCAACATCGCGTTTTTCACAGGCCGCGCATGATAACGCAATGTTGGTTTCACGCCTTTAGCTTCAAGCATCAAGCGACAGGCTGCATGTGATGCACATCAAGCTTGCAGCTTTTTCTCGATGGCATCCATCAGCAGGCCGCCGATGTCGGTGCCGAAGGCATTGTCGATTTCGCGGATGCAGGTCGGGCTGGTGACGTTGATTTCGGTCAGGTGCTCGCCAATCACGTCCAGGCCGACGAACAGCAGGCCTTTTTCGCGCAAGGTCGGGCCAACCTGGGCGGCGATCCAGCGATCCTTGTCGGTCAGCGGGCGAGCTTCGCCACGGCCGCCGGCCGCGAGGTTGCCACGGGTTTCGCCTTGGGCCGGAATCCGCGCCAGGCAGTAATCCACCGGCTCGCCGTCGATCATCAGGATGCGCTTGTCGCCGTCCTTGATCGCTGGCAGGTAGGCCTGCCCCATGATCTGCTGGGCACCGAGGGCGGTCAGGGTTTCCAGGATCACCGACAGGTTCGGATCGCCGGCGCGGTGACGGAAAATCGAGGTGCCGCCCATGCCGTCCAGCGGCTTGAGGATCACGTCGCCGTGTTTGGCGGCGAATTCACGCAGCACGTCGGCGCGGCGGCTGACCACGGTCGGCGGCGTGCACTGCGGGAACAGCGTGGCGAACAGCTTTTCGTTGCAGTCGCGCAGGCTCTGCGGCTTGTTGACCACCAGCACCCCGGCGGACTCGGCCTGTTCGAGCAGGTAGGTGGAGTAGACGAACTCCATGTCGAACGGCGGATCCTTGCGCATCAGGATCACGTTCAGGTCGCTGAGCGGCGAATCCTGCTCGGTGCCCAGTTCGAACCATTTTTCCGGGTTGGCGAAGACTTTCAGCGGCTTCATCCGCGCCCGTGCCTGGCCTTCGCCCTGATAAAGGTCTTTCTGTTCCATATAGAACAGTTCCCAGCCGCGCTTCTGCGCCGCCAGCAGCATGGCCAGCGAGCTATCCTTTTTATAGGAAATGCTGGCGATAGGGTCCATGACAATCCCGACGCGAACGCTCATTAGGTTTTCCTCGAAAATTGGCTACCGGATCGGTATGAAAAAAGTGCCGCCAGAGTGGCGCCGGGCGGGTTTTCGGTCAAGGAAAAACCCGTCGATAGATTGCGTCTGGAGACTGTGCTAAAAAGGCTCCCAGCCGTGCTGGCCCTTGAGCATCAAGGGTTTCCAGCCATCAGTCATCGCAAAACGGACAAATTGATTCGCAAAGGCGACGGTAGAGCCCCCTTATGGAACAGCAGTCCAGCGCCTTGAAGGTCATGGTGATCGACGACTCGAAAACGATTCGTCGCACCGCCGAGACCCTGTTGAAAAATGCAGGGTGCGAAGTCATCACCGCGATCGACGGTTTTGACGCCTTGGCGAAGATCGCCGACCACCATCCCGGGATCATCTTTGTCGACATCATGATGCCGCGTCTGGATGGTTATCAGACCTGCGCTTTAATCAAGAACAACAACGCGTTCAAGGGCACGCCGGTGATCATGCTGTCGTCCCGGGACGGGCTGTTCGACAAGGCCAAGGGGCGGATTGTCGGTTCCGATCAATTTTTGACCAAGCCTTTCAGCAAGGAAGAACTGCTCGACGCGATCTCGGCCCATGTTCCGGGCTTCGCTGCCGCTTTGCCGCAGTAAGACACGCACAGAGACGCTCGGCCAGCGGGCCCGGTGTCGACAAGAAAAATGGGGAAGACCATGGCACGTATCCTGATCGTCGATGATTCGCCGACCGAAATGTACAAACTCACCGGCATGCTGGAAAAGCACGGGCACGAAGTGCTGAAAGCCGAAAACGGCGCCGACGGCGTGGCCCTGGCCCGCCAGGAAAAACCCGACGCGGTGCTGATGGATATCGTCATGCCCGGCCTCAACGGCTTTCAGGCTACCCGTCAGCTGACCAAGGACGCGGAAACCAGCCACATCCCGGTGATCATCATCACCACCAAGGATCAGGAAACCGACAAGGTCTGGGGCACCCGCCAGGGCGCCAAGGACTACCTGACCAAACCGGTCGACGAAGACACGCTGATCAAGACCCTGAACAACGTGCTGGCCGGTTGATCGCGCCGCCATGAGCGAATCGCTGACCGCGTTCGAACTGTTGTGGCAGATCGACCAGCGCTGTCGCCTGCTGGCGGCGGACCTGCCGTCGCAACCGGCGCGCCAGGATCGCTGGAGCGGCATCGGCTTTCGTCTGGGCGAGCACTGGTACGTCACGCCGATGGGCGAAGTCAGCGAAGTGCTGCCCGAACTGCGCGTCACCCAGTTGCCGGGCGTCAAACCGTGGGTCAAGGGTGTGGCCAACCTGCGCGGACGGCTGTTGCCGGTCATGGACCTGTGCGGATTCTTCGGCCATGAACTGTCACCGATGCGCAAACAGCGGCGGGTACTGGTGGTAGAGCATCAGGACGTGTTTGCCGGTTTGCTGGTCGATGAAGTCTTCGGCCTGCAGCACTTCGAGCAGGACAGTTTCGAATCCGTCTCGATCAGTAAACGGCAAGGCTCCAAGGGCGAGTTCATCAAGGGTTATTTCCGGCGCGAGCAGAACTGGCGGGTGTTCAGCCTGTTTGCGCTGGCGCAGTCACCGAGTTTCATGCACGTCGCGGTTTAACAGGCGAGGACCGATGATCAAAGCAAAAACAGGCAAGCCCGCAGAAGGCTCGCGCAGCCGCTCGCAGATCATCGTGCTGTTCATCGCACTGATCGTGTTCATCATGCTGCTGTTCGCCAACTTCGCTTACCTCAACACCCAGGCCAACTACGACAAGCAGTACATCGGCCACGCCGGCGAGCTGCGGGTGCTGTCGCAGCGGATCGCCAAAAACGCCACCGAGGCTGCCGCCGGCAAAGCCGCCGCGTTCAAACTGTTGAGCGATGCGCGCAACGACTTCGCCCAGCGCTGGGGCTACCTGAAGAAAGGCGACCCGGCCACCGGCCTGCCGCCGGCGCCGTCCACCGTGCGCCCGGAAATGCGCGCCGTGCAGCTGGACTGGGAACGCCTGCTGAAAAACACCGACGCGATTCTCTCCAGCGAACAGACCGTGCTATCGCTTCATCAGGTGGCCGCGACTCTGGCCGAAACCGTGCCGCAATTGCAGATCGAATACGAAAAGGTCGTGGAAATCCTCCTGCAACGCGGTGCGCCGGCGGCGCAGGTGGCGATGGCCCAGCGTCAGTCGCTGCTGGCCGAACGGATTCTCGGCGCGGTCAACACCGTGCTCTCGGGTGATGAGAACTCCCAGCAGGCCGCCGACGCCTTTGGTCGCGATGCCGCACGCTTCGGTCAGGTGCTTAACGGCATGCTGCAGGGCAACCCGGCGCTGAAGATCAGCCAGGTCGAAGACCGCGACGCCCGCGCTCGCTTGAGCGAGATTTCCGAACTGTTCCAGTTTGTCTCCGGTTCGGTAGATGAAATCCTCGAAACCTCGCCGGAGCTGTTCAAGGTCCGTGAGTCGGCCACCAATATCTTCAGCCTGTCGCAGACCCTGCTTGACGAAGCCTCGCACCTGGCCAGCCGTTTCGAAAACCTCGCCGGCGGGCGCAATACCGACACCATCGGCGGTTATGTGCTGGGCCTGCTGGCGCTGGCTTCGATCATCCTGATCGGCATGGTCATGGTCCGGGAAACCAACCGTCAGTTGCGCGAAACCGCCGAGAAAAACGAGCGCAACCAGAACGCGATCATGCGCCTGCTCGACGAGATCGAAGACCTCGCTGACGGCGACCTGACCGTAACGGCCTCGGTGACCGAAGACTTCACCGGGACCATCGCCGACTCGATCAACTATTCCGTCGACCAGTTGCGCGATCTGGTGGCCACCATCAACCTCACCGCCGGCCAGGTCGCCGCTGCGGTGCAGGAAACCCAGGCCACCGCCATGCACCTGGCCCAGGCCTCGGAGCATCAGGCCCAGCAGATTTCCGAAGCCTCGACCGCGATCAGCGACATGGCCCAATCCATCGATCAGGTGTCGGCCAACGCCGCTGAATCCTCGGCGGTGGCCGAGCGATCAGTGGAGATCGCCAACAAGGGCAACGAGGTGGTGCACAACACCATCCACGGCATGGACAACATCCGCGAACAGATCCAGGACACCGCCAAGCGCATCAAGCGTCTGGGCGAGTCGTCCCAGGAAATCGGCGACATCGTCAGCCTGATCGATGACATTGCCGACCAGACCAACATCCTCGCCCTCAACGCGGCAATTCAGGCGTCGATGGCCGGTGACGCCGGGCGCGGTTTTGCCGTGGTGGCCGACGAAGTGCAACGGCTGGCCGAGCGCTCGTCCGCCGCGACCCGACAGATTGAAACGCTGGTGCGGGCGATCCAGACCGACACCAACGAAGCCGTGATTTCCATGGAGCAGACCACCACCGAAGTGGTGCGCGGCGCGCGGCTGGCGCAGGATGCCGGTGTGGCCCTGGAAGAAATCGAAGGCGTGTCCAAGACCCTTGCGGCGCTGATCCAGAGCATTTCCAACGCGGCGCAGCAGCAGACGTCTTCGGCCGGGCAGATTTCCCTGACGATGAATGTGATCCAGCAGATCACCTCGCAGACCTCGTCCGGCTCCACGGCCACCGCCGAGAGCATCGGCAACCTGGCGAAAATGGCCAGCCAGTTGCGGCGCTCGGTGTCCGGGTTCACCTTGCCGGCGGCGCCTGCGCCCGTCGCGGACAAGGCGTGAGGCCTGCGGGCGAGTCCATGTCGAGCGGAGTGGTTATGGGTGACCGGCACGACTACGTGGCCCTCGAATGGGTCAAGGGTGAAATCGCCGAGACGCTGAGGCAGGCGCATCAGGCTATCGAAGCCGTGCTCGACGATCCGCAGTCGGTGCCGGGGCTGGACGAGTGCCTGGCCTGCATCCATCAGGTGCACGGCAGTCTGCAGATGGTCGAGTTCTACGGCGCGGCACTGCTCGCCGAAGAGATGGAACACCTGGTCGAAGCGTTGCAGAACGAACGCGTCAGCCACCGTGACGAAGCGCTGCACTTGCTGTTGCAGGCGCTGGGTCAGTTGCCGATTTATCTCGACCGCGTGCAGGGCGCCCGCCGTGATTTGCCGCTGGTGGTGCTGCCGCTGATCAACGATTTGCGCAGCGCCCGGGGCGAAAGCCTGTTGTCGGAAACCAGCCTGTTCAGCCCGCAGTTGCCCGAGCTGGCGCCGCTGGGCGAGGAAACCCTGGCGCTGCTGGAACCGGCAGAGCTGCCCAATGTGCTGCGTAAATTACGCCAGATGCTGCAAATGGCGCTGGTCGGATTGCTCCGCGAACAGGACGACCAGACGCACCTCGCTTATCTGGCCAAGGTCTTTACCCGTCTTGAAGCACTCAGCGGTAACTCGCCGCTGAGCCCGTTGTGGCAGGTCGCCTCGGCACTCGTCGAGGGCATGCGCGAAGGGCGTATCGCCAACAGCCCGGCCCTGCGCAGCCTGTTCAAGGACGCCGACAAGGAACTCAAGCGCCTGCTCGAACAGGGCATGCGCGGCCTCAACCAGCCGCCACCGCCTGAACTGCTGAAAAGCCTGCTGTTTTATATCGCCAAAGCCGAACATCCCACCGGGCAGATGCTGACCATGAAAGATCGCTACTCCCTGGACGACGCGCTGCCCGACAGCGCGATGGTCGACGAAGAACGCGCGCGCCTGGCCGGCCCCGACCGCGATGCCATGCGCTCGGTGCTCGCGGCGCTGTGCGAAGAGCTGGTGCGGGTCAAAGAGCGCCTCGACCTGTTCGTGCGCAGCGACCGCCAGCACGCCTCGGACCTGGACAGCCTGCTGGCGCCGCTGCGGCAGATCGCCGACACCCTCGCGGTGCTCGGTTTCGGCCAGCCGCGCAAGGTGATCATCGATCAACTGGCGGTGGTGCTCAGCCTTGCGCAGGGTCAGCGTGAGCCGAACGACGCCACGCTGATGGACGTCGCCGGCGCCTTGCTCTACGTCGAAGCGACGCTCGCCGGGATGGTCGGCACGGTGGAACCGGAGAGCCCCGAGGACTCGCGCCTGCCGACTACCGACCTGACGCAGATTCATCAGATCGTGATCAAGGAAGCGCGCATCTGCCTGCAACAGGCCAAAGACATGATCGTCGACTACATCGACGCCGACTGGGATCGCCAGCAACTGCAAAGCCTGCCGGCGCTGCTGACCCAGGTGCGCGGCGCGCTGGCGATGATCCCGCTGGCGCGTGCGGCAAGCCTGCTCGAAGCCTGCAACGGATTTATCCGCGAACATCTGTTGCTCGACCCTCACGAGCCGGGCTGGCAGCAACTCGACAGCCTCGCCGACGCCATCACCAGCCTCGAGTATTACCTCGAACGCCTGACCGACGACCCGCAGGCACCGAGCGAGCATTTGCTGGATATCGCGCAGAAAAGCCTCGCCAGTCTCGGTTTCTTTCCTGACGAACAGCCCGGCGAGCCGCATGTCCCGGTGCTCGATGATGTTCTCAGCCCCAGCGAAGCGCTGG
>NZ_JAIHBA010000038.1:25814-60612 GCF_019718735.1 Pseudomonas sp. RIT778
CCGAGCGAGCATTTGCTGGATATCGCGCAGAAAAGCCTCGCCAGTCTCGGTTTCTTTCCTGACGAACAGCCCGGCGAGCCGCATGTCCCGGTGCTCGATGATGTTCTCAGCCCCAGCGAAGCGCTGGTGATGCAGGATTTGCAGGAGCTGGACGACCCGCAGATCGTGCAGTCGTTGGCCGAAGTGCTGGCCAGTCCGGTGTCGGCGGTCAACCCGCCGGCACTGACCACGCCGGGCAGCCTGCTGCCGCCACCGGCCGATGAAGAACCGGTGGACGACGAGCTGCGCGAAGTGTTCCTCGAAGAGACCGGGGAAGTGCTCGAAGTACTGAGCGAATACCTGCCGCGCTGGTCTGCCGCGCCCGATGACCGCGCCGCCTTGAGTGAACTGCGCCGCGCCTTCCACACCCTCAAGGGCAGTGGCCGGATGGTGCGCGCGCTGGTCCTCGGCGAGCTGGCCTGGGCGGTGGAAAACCTGCTCAACCGCGTTCTGGAACACAGCGTCGAACCCGGCCCGGCGGTGCGCCAGTTGCTGGCCGACACACTGTTGCTGTTGCCGGATCTGATCGCCGAATTCGCCACCAACGGCCAGCGCCAACGCCACGATGTCGATCAGTTGGCGGCTCGCGCCCATGCGCTGGCCAAGGGCGACACGCCGCTGCCGGCCGAAGACGTGGAAGACGTCGCGGCTCTCGATCCGCTGTTGCTGGAGATTTTCCGCAACGAAGCCGAGACCCACCTCGCCAGCCTCAACCGTTTTCTCGATCAGGTCGCCGAGCATGTGCCATTGCAGGCCAGCGACGAGTTGCAGCGCGCGCTGCACACCCTCAAGGGCAGCGCCTCGATGGCGGGGGTTTCGCCGATTGCCGAACTGGCGGCGCCGCTCGACAAACTGGCCCGGGAATTCAAGGCCCATCAACTGGCGCTGGACCTCGACGAAGTGGAACTGCTGCTGGAGGCCGAGGGCCTGTTCCGCGTCGGTCTGCGTCAGCTCAAACACGATCCGCTGGCGCCGATTGTCGGCGCGCAGTCGCTGATCAAACGTACCGAAACCCTGCTCGGCGAACGCCTGGAATCGATCCTCAATGCCCCGAGCAGTGCGGTGCGGGTCAAGCGCGATCCGCAACTGATCAACAACTTCCTGGCCCAGGGCATGGACATCCTGCTCGACGCCGAAAACCTCCTGCAGCGCTGGCAGCAGCACCCCGGTGAACGTCAGGAACTCAGCGCGCTGCTGGATGAACTGACCACGCTGGGCGAAGGCGCACACCTGGCGGATCTGCTGCCGGTGGATGTGCTGTGCGAAGCCTTGCTCGACCTGTACGGCGCGGTTGAAGAAAGCAGCCTGGCGGTCAGCGAGCGGTTTTTCCATGAGGCGCAGCAGGCCCACGAAGCGCTGATCAACATGCTCGACGAACTGGCCGCCGGCCAGGAAATCACCCCGCAACCGCAACGCATCCGCGCCTTGCACGAACTGCTCGACGAGAGCCTCGATCCGTCGGCCATGGGCCTGATCCGCAGCGACGGCAGCCGCACCCTGAGCATCCGCGAACTGGGCAGCGCCACCGCCGAACTGCAACAACACAGCGTCGACAGCGGGCCGGACGACGAGATCGTCGAGATCTTCCTCGAAGAGGCGGTGGACATTCTCGACAGCGCCGGCCAAGCCTTGCAGCGCTGGCTGAAGGATCCGGAAAACGGCGCACCGCTGTCGTCGCTGCAACGGGATTTGCACACGCTCAAGGGCGGTGCGCGAATGGCCGAAGTGGCGGCGGTCGGCGATCTGGCCCATGAGTTGGAAGGCCTTTACGAAGGGCTGGTGGATCGTCGTTACAGCCACAGCGAAGCCCTCGACCGATTGCTGCGTCAAAGCCACGAGCGTCTGGCACAGTTCCTCGAACAGTTGCACCGGCACCAGCCGCTGGATCCGGCGCAGGATCTGATCGAGGCGATCCGCCGTTTCCGTCAGGGCTCGGCCGCCAACCCTGAAACGCCACCAACCAGCGTCACGCAGGACGGCCCCGGACACGATCCGGAGCTGCTGGAAATCTTCCTCGAAGAAGGTTTCGACATCATTGAAAACTCCGGCGCCGCGCTGCTGCGCTGGCAGGCCGAGCCCGGCAATCGCCAGGAAGTGGAAACCCTGCTGCGCGACCTGCACACCCTCAAGGGCGGCGCGCGGATGGTGGAAATTGGCCCGATCGGCGACCTCGCCCACGAGCTGGAATACCTTTACGAAAGCCTGTCCGCCGGCACCCTGCAAGGCAGCGCCGAACTGTTTGCGCTGTTGCAGCGCGGCCAGGACCGCTTGGCGCAGATGCTCGACGCGGTACGCGCCGGCCAGCCGTGCCCACCGGCAGACCGGTTGATCAGCGCGATCCAGAATTTCAGCCATCCGCTGGTCGTGCAGACCCCGGCGCCCGTGCCGTCGGTTGCGGTCAAGGTCGAGCCTGCTGCTCCGGCGCCCGAGGCCGGGGCGGACATGGTCAAGGTCTCCGCCGAGCTGCTGGATGAGCTGGTCAACCTCGCCGGCGAAACCTCGATTTTCCGTGGGCGCATCGAGCAGCAAGTCAGCGATGCGCAGACCGCCCTGCACGAGATGGAAACCACCATCGAGCGGATGCGCGACCAGTTGCGCCGGCTCGACACCGAAACCCAGGGGCGGATCCTCAGTCGTCAGCAAGTGGATGCCGAACGCCTCGGCTACGAAGATTTCGACCCGCTGGAAATGGACCGCCATTCGCAGTTGCAGCAGCTGTCACGGGCGCTGTTCGAGTCCGCTTCCGACTTGCTGGATCTGAAGGAAACCCTCGACCGGCGCACCCACGACGCCGAGAACCTGTTGCAGCAGCAGGGGCGGATCAACACCGAGTTGCAGGAAGGCCTGATGCGCACGCGCATGGTGCCGTTCGAACGCATGTTGCCGCGTTTGAAACGCATCGTCCGTCAGGTCGCCGAAGAGTTGGGCAAGGACGTCGCGTTCAGCGTCGGCAACGCCGAAGGCGAGATGGACCGCAACGTCCTCGAACGCATGGCCGCACCGCTGGAGCACATGCTGCGCAATGCCGTCGACCATGGTCTGGAGTCCGCCGAAGTCCGGCTGACGGCGGGCAAACCGGCACAAGGGCAGATCAGCCTCGACCTGTCCCGGGAGGGTGGCGACATCGTGTTCGACATCCGCGACGATGGCGCCGGCGTGCCGCTGGATGCCGTGCGACGCAAGGCGATCAAACGCGGCCTGCTGGCGCCGGACGCCGACATCAGCGACCGCGAAGTGTTGCAGTTCATCCTCCAGCCAGGTTTTTCCACCGCCGAGAAAATCACCCAGATTTCCGGGCGCGGTGTAGGCATGGACGTGGTGCACGAAGAAGTCCGGCAACTGGGCGGCACCATGAGCATCGACTCGGTGCCGGGGCAGGGCGTGCACTTTCGCATTCGCCTGCCGTTCACCGTGTCGGTCAACCGTGCGCTGATGGTGCAGTGTGGTGAAGATCAATACGCGATTCCGTTGAACACCATCGACGGCATCGTCCGCGTACTGCCGAATGAACTGGATGGACATTTCCGTCTCGACCCACCGAGTTATCAGTACGGCGGCCAGCGTTATGAACTGTGCTACCTCGGCGAGTTGTTGAAAACCGCGCCACGGCCAAAACTGTCCGGCCAGAGCCTGCCGGTGCCGGTCTTGCTGGTGCAGTGCAATGACCGGCACATCGCGGTGCAGGTCGACACGATGGCCGGCACCCGCGAAATCGTAGTCAAGAGCCTCGGCCCGCAGTTCGCATCGGTGCAGGGCGTGTCCGGGGCGACGATTCTCGGCGATGGCCGGGTGGTGCTGATTCTCGACCTGCTGGCGCCGATCCGCGCGATGCAGGCGCGGTTGCCGCAGCGTCCGGCCGGCCATGAAATCGAGAGCGAACCGCACAAGCCGTTGCTGGTGATGGTGGTCGACGACTCGGTGACGGTGCGCAAGGTTACCAGCCGTCTGCTCGAACGCCACGGCATGAACGTGCTGACCGCCAAGGACGGGGTCGATGCCATGCTGCTGCTGGAAGAACACATGCCGGACCTGATGCTGCTCGACATCGAAATGCCGCGCATGGACGGCTTCGAAGTGGCGACCCAGGTACGCCACGACGAACGCTTGCAACACCTGCCGATCATCATGATCACCTCGCGCACCGGCCAGAAACACCGCGACCGCGCGATGGCCATCGGCGTCAACGACTACCTCGGCAAGCCGTACCAGGAATCGGTGCTGCTCGAAAGCATCGCCCTGTGGAGCAAAAAACATGCATGAACGCCGGCACAACCAGCGCACGAGCCAACTCACCGGGCTGCTGCTGCCGCTGGCGGATCGCAACCTGATCCTGCCCAACGTCGCCGTCGCCGAGCTGATCGACTACCAGTCGAGCGCCTTCGATCTCGACACGCCGCCGTGGTATCTCGGTCGGGTGACCTGGCGTGAACGGCAGATTCCGCTGCTGAGTTTCGAGTCGGCGTGCGGCAACAAGATCGTCATTGGCGAACGGGCGCGGATCGTCATCCTCAATGCCCTCGGCGGGCGGCCGGAGTTGAAGTTCATCGCGCTGCTGGTGCAGGGGATTCCGCGCTCGTACAAGCTCGATAGTCAGTTGAGTTATGTCGACGTGCCGTTGTGTGCGCTGGAACAGGCGGCGGTGCAGGTGGGGGAGCAGGTGGCGAAGGTTCCGGATTTGTTGGCGCTGGAAACATTGTTGGTGGATGCGGGGCTTGTCCACTGATCGTTACGCTCACCGTAACGGTTCGCCACTGCGCTTGATTGATGCCCCTCGATCACACTCCTAAGGTAGCTCCACGACAGCGAACCCCGTGGAGTGAGCATGACAACAACCATTTCCCCTGACTCGCGCTGGACGCGGCGGCGTGACGAGAAGCAGCGGCGCCTCGACAAGGTGCGCGGGCTGGCCGACGGTGCGGTGTTGCCCACCGACAAAATCGTCGCGGCACTCGAAGCGCTGATCCATCCGGGCGACCGTGTGGTGCTGGAGGGCAACAACCAGAAGCAGGCGGATTTTCTTTCCCGTGCGCTGGCCAAGGCCGATCCTGAAAAGCTCCACGATCTGCACATGATCATGCCCAGCGTCGGTCGCTCCGAGCATCTGGACCTGTTCGAACGCGGCATCGCCCGCAAGCTCGATTTCTCCTTCGCCGGCACCCAGAGCCTGCGCATCAGCCAGTTGCTCGAAGACGGTCTGCTCGAAGTCGGCGCGATCCACACCTACATCGAACTCTACGCCCGACTGGTGGTGGATCTGATTCCCAACGTCGTGCTCTCGGCCGGGTTCATGGCCGACCGTGCCGGCAACATCTACACCGGCCCGAGCACCGAAGACACCCCGGCGCTGATCGAACCGGCCGCTTTCAGCGACGGCATCGTCATCGTCCAGGTTAACCAACTGGTGGACGACGTCAGCGAACTGCCTCGCGTTGACATCCCCGCATCGTGGGTGGATTTCGTGGTGGTCGCGGACAAGCCGTTCTACATCGAACCGCTGTTCACCCGCGACCCCCGCCACATCAAGCCTGTGCACGTGCTGATGGCGATGATGGCGATCCGCGGGATCTACGAAAAACACAACGTGCAGTCGCTGAACCACGGCATCGGTTTCAACACCGCGGCCATCGAACTGATCCTGCCGACCTACGGCGAATCCCTCGGCCTCAAGGGCAAGATCTGCCGCAACTGGACGCTCAACCCGCACCCGACGCTGATCCCGGCGATTGAAAGCGGCTGGGTCGAAAGCGTGCATTGCTTCGGCACCGAACTGGGCATGGAAAACTACATCGCCGCCCGTCCCGACGTGTTCTTCACCGGGCGTGACGGCTCGCTGCGTTCCAACCGGATGTTCTGCCAACTGGCCGGGCAATACGCCGTGGACCTGTTCATCGGCGCAACCCTGCAAGTCGATGGTGATGGTCATTCCTCCACCGTCACCCGTGGCCGTCTCGCCGGTTTCGGTGGCGCGCCGAACATGGGCCACGACCCGCGCGGCCGCCGTCACGGCACTCCGGCCTGGCTCGACATGCGCCTCGACGACTCGCAGCAACCGATGCTCGAACGCGGCAAGAAACTCGTGGTGCAAATGGTCGAAACGTTCCAGGAGGGCGGCAAACCGACCTTCGTCGAAACCCTAGACGCAGTGGAGGTGGCGAAGAAAAGCGGGATGCCGCTGGCGCCGATCATGATCTACGGCGACGACGTTACTCACCTGCTCACCGAAGAGGGCATCGCCTACCTGTACAAGGCGCGTTCGCTGGAAGAGCGTCAGGCGATGATCGCTGCAGTCGCCGGCGTCACCGCCATCGGCCTGCGCCACAACCCGAAAGACACCGAACGCATGCGCCGCGAAGGCCTGATCGCCTTGCCCGAAGACCTCGGCATCCGTCGCACCGACGCCACCCGCGAACTGCTCGCGGCGAAGAGCGTGGCCGATCTGGTCGAGTGGTCCGGCGGCCTCTACAACCCGCCCGCCAAGTTCAGGAGCTGGTAATGCACGCACTCAACCTGCAACCGAAAACCATCACCCTCGCGGAACGGCTGGCGGATCTGGCCGTGGACGCGCTGATCGACGAAGCCGACCTGTCACCAAAACCGGCGCTGGTGGACCGACGTGGCAACGGTGCGCACACCGATCTGCACCTGGGATTGATGCACGCTTCGGCACTGGCGTTGTGGCCGGCGTTCAAGGAAATGGCCGAAGCCGCGCTCGAATTCGGCGAGATCGGCTTGCCGCTGCGCGAAGCCATCGGCCGCATCGGAAGGGAAGGCGAGCAAGCGATGCTCGCCACCACCAACGGCGTGAACACCCATCGCGGGGCGATCTGGGCGCTGGGCCTGCTACTCACGGCTGCTGGGCTGGACACCAAATCCACCAGCGCTGGAGCCGTCACCCTGCGCGCTGCGCGTCTGGCATTGCTCGATGACCGTTATGCGCCGCGTCCGCTGAGCCACGGCGCCCAAGTCGCCCAACGCTACGGCGCTCGCGGTGCCCGGGAAGAAGCGCAACTCGGCTTCCCGTCCGTGGTGCAACGCGGCCTGCCGCAGCTCAAACGCAGCCGCGCCGCCGGCCATGGCGAACAGAACGCCCGGCTCGATGCCTTGCTCGCAATCATGACTGAGCTGACCGACACCTGCGTGCTGTACCGCGCCGGCGAACAGGGCCTGCACGCCATGCAGCACGGCGCCCAGGCAGTGCTCGACGCCGGTGGCAGCGCCAGCCTCACCGGTCGCCGCCGCCTGCACGAACTGGATCAACAACTCATCGCATTGAATGCCTCGCCCGGTGGCGCCGCCGACTTGCTCGCCGCCACTCTGCTGCTTGATCGAATCGAGCGCGACGGCATCCATCAGGGAGCGTTTTGATGGAAACCTTATCCTTTGAATTCCCCGCCGGGCAGCCGCCACGCGGTCGGGCGCTGGTCGGTTGTGTCGGTTCGGGCGATCTGGAAGTGCTGATCGAACCGGGCCTGGCCGGCAAGCTGACGATCAATGTGCAGACCTCGGTCAACGGCGCGCAGCAGCGCTGGCAGCATCTGTTTGCGCGGATGTTCGACGGCACCACGCCACCGGCGATGGCCATCGATATCCACGACTTCGGCGCGACCCCGGGCGTGGTGCGTCTGCGTCTGGAACAAGGCTTCGAGGAGATCGGCCATGACTGACGCCTCAGCGCTTCTACACAAACATTCGTTCGTCGAACTCGGCGCCCGGCAGCGGGCGAAAGCCTTGCTCGACGCCGGCACCTTCCGCGAACTGCTCGACCCGTTTCAACGCGTCATGTCGCCATGGCTCGAACGCCAGGGCGTGGTGCCGCAAGCCGATGACGGCGTGGTGATCGCCAAGGGCAATCTCGACGGTTTGCCGGTGGTGATCGCGGCCATCGAAGGTGCGTTTCAGGGCGGCAGTCTCGGTGAAGTCGGCGGCGCGAAAATCGCCGGCGCGCTGGAACTGGCCGCCGAGGACAACCGCAAAGGCATTCCGACCCGCGCCATCCTGCTGCTGGAAACCGGCGGTGTGCGCTTGCAGGAAGCCAACCTCGGGCTGGCGGCGATTGCCGACATCCACGCGGCGATTGTCGATTTGCAGCAGTACCAGCCGGTGGTCGGCGTGGTGGCCGGCAGCGTCGGCTGCTTTGGCGGGATGTCGATTGCCGCCGCGCTGTGCAGCTATTTGCTGGTGACCCAGGAGGCGCGCCTCGGCCTGAACGGCCCGCAGGTGATCGAGCAGGAAGCCGGGATCGAGGAATACGACTCCCGCGACCGGCCCTTCATCTGGAGCCTGACCGGCGGCGAGCAACGGTTTGCCAGTGGTCTGGTGGACCGTTATGTCGCCGATGACGTGGCGCAGATTCGCCAACAGGTCGGCGAGTTGCTGCAACAAGGCCTGCCAGCGCAACCGCGCAGTCAACGGGCCGAATGGTTCCTGCAACGCCTGACGAGCCTGGACACTGACAAGCAAATCGAGCCTTCGGTGGTTCGCGATCTGTATCAAGGAGAGCGCTCATGAGTGGTTATTCCGTGCGCGGTTTGAACTGGTTCAACGCCTTGAGCGCTGGGGCGAATGCCGTTCAGGGTTTGCCGGCATCGCTGAAGGTCGCTGACGGTGAGCTCGGGCGCTTTATCGCGGTGGTCGCCGATCCGCAAAACCGTTTCCCCCGCGCTCGCAACGGCGAAGTCGGTTTGCTCGAAGGCTGGGGTCTGGCCAAGGCGGTGGATGATGCGATCACCGCCGACCGAGACAAAACGCAAAAGCGCCCACTGATCGCCATCGTCGATGTGCCGAGCCAGGCCTACGGTCGCCGCGAAGAAGCCCTCGGCATTCATCAGGCTCTGGCCGGTGCGGCGGACGCTTATGCCCGCGCCCGTCTGGCCGGGCATCCGGTGATTGCGCTGCTGGTGGGCAAGGCCATGTCCGGGGCGTTTCTCGCTCACGGTTATCAGGCCAATCGCTTGATTGCCCTGCGTGATCCGGGGGTGATGGTGCATGCGATGGGTAAGGCGTCGGCGGCGCGGGTGACCTTGCGCAGCGTCGAAGAACTGGAAGCCCTGGCGTCCAGCGTGCCGCCGATGGCGTATGACATCGACAGCTATGCCAGCCTCGGGTTGCTCTGGGAAACCCTGTCGGTGCAGCAGATCGAGCAGCCGACGGCGGAGGATCTGGCGCGAGTAAGCGAATGCCTGAAGCAAGCCATCCGCGATATTTCGGCGACAGATTTGAGCAATCGTCTCGGCGCGAAAAATCGCGAAGCCTCCAGCCGCGTACGTGAATTGCTGAGGGCGCAGTGGTGAACAGCGTTCTCGCCCACGACCTGCTGTGGGGCATGACGCCGGCGCAGTTGCCGGCGGATGCGCCGCAGTGGGCGATTGATTCGCTGACTGCCGGGCAACCGGTGGTGGTGCGGCGGGCGTTGAGTGAAGTCGGGTTCGTGGCGGTGGGCGTGCGCGGTCGGTTGCGCGAGCAGCGTTTGGCGGCGTGCATGGCGATCGATTCGATTGCCTGCCGGGTAAGCCCGGAAGCGCTTTGTCAGGTCGAAAGCGAGCGTGATCTGCCGGTCATGCAGGCGCTGCGGCAACTGCGGCCGGTGCTCGATGATTGCGGCTGGATCTGGGGCGTCAGTGGCAGTGTCGGGTTTGAACTGGCGAGCGGGTTTGCGGCCATGCATGAGGCCAGCGATCTCGACCTGATCCTGCGTACACCGCAACTCATCACCCGTAATCAGGCACGTAAATTGGTCGCGGTTTTCGATCAGGCGATCTGCCGGGTCGATATGCAATTTCAGACGCCATTCGGTGCCGTCGCCCTGCGCGAATGGGCCGGAAATGCTTCGAGGGTGCTGTTGAAAAACGCCCGTGAAGCCTGTCTGGTGTCTGATCCGTGGAACCCGCAGGAGCAGGCAGCGTGAGCAGCCTGCTGGTGTTTCCCGGTCAGGGCGCGCAGCAGCCCGGCATGCTCCAGCGCTTGCCCCGGGAAACGCTGATCGAGGCCAGCGATAGCCTCGGTGAAGATGTCTTGCGGCTGGATTCCAGCGAAGCGTTGCGCAGCACCCGGGCGGTTCAGCTCTGTCTGCTGATCGCCGGGGTCGCAGCCTCGCGGCAGTTGTTGCAGGGCGGACTCACCGCAGATTACGTCGCCGGTCTGTCCATCGGTGCCTACCCGGCAGCGGTGGTCGCCGGAGCGTTGCGCTTCAGCGATGCGTTGCATCTGGTCAGCCTGCGCGGTGAGTTGATGCAGCAGGCTTATCCACAGGGCTTCGGCATGACCGCGATCATCGGCCTGCAATTATCCACAGTCGAAACGCTGCTGGCGCAGGTGCACGGCGCAGAAACACCGGTGTACCTGGCCAACATCAACGCCGATAACCAGGCGGTTATTGCCGGCAGCGACAAGGCAATGCAAGCGGTCGCCGAGCTGGCGCGCAGTCGTGGCGCCGGGCTGGCGAAACGTCTGGCGGTCAGCGTGCCGTCGCACTGCCCGTTGCTGGATCAGCCTGCGCAAACCCTCGCCGAAGCGTTCCCCAGGGTAGAACTGAAAACACCGAAAATCGCTTACCTGAGCGGCAGTCGCGCAAGGCCTGTGACCCAGGTAGAAGCGCTGCGCGACGATCTCGCCTTCAACATGTGCCGCGTGGTGGACTGGCGCGGCACCGTGCAAAGCGCTTACGAGCGCGGCGTGCGACTACAGATCGAACTGCCGCCCGGTGCGGTGCTGACCGGGCTGGCGCGCCGGGTGTTCGAACAGGGCACCGTCACTGCCTTCGACAGTGCCCGGCTCGACACCTTGCAGGCGCTGTTGCGTGAAGAGGAGGGCCGACGACCCTAAATCTCCGACTCAGGCTTCGAACAACAAGAACAACATTCGACGATGCACTTTGAGGACTACAACAATGATTATTTACGGTGTGGCGCTGCTGGCGATCTGTACGCTGGCAGGGGTGATCATGGGTGACCTGCTTGGCGTGCTGCTGGGGGTCAAATCCAACGTCGGCGGGGTCGGCATCGCCATGATCCTGTTGATCTGCGCGCGGTTGTGGATGCAGAAACGCGGCGGCATGACCAAGGAATGCGAAATGGGCGTCGGCTTCTGGGGCGCCATGTACATTCCGGTGGTGGTGGCGATGGCCGCGCAACAGAACGTCGTCACCGCCCTGCACGGCGGCCCGGTGGCGGTGCTGGCTGCAATCGGTTCGGTGGTGGTCTGTGGCTGCACCATTGCCCTGATCAGCCGCACCCACAAGGGCGAGCCCTTGCCCGACGAGCCGACGGAAATCTCCCCGGTCGGCACGCCGGTAGGAGGTCGCTGACATGTGGGATCTCATTGAAAAAGGTCTGGAACACAATGGTCTGATCACCGCGTTCGCTTTCGTCGGCGTGATCATGTGGGTCTCGGTGATTCTCTCCAAACGCCTGACTTTCGGACGGATTCACGGCTCGGCGATTGCCATCGTCATCGGCCTGGTGCTGGCCTGGGTCGGCGGGACGATGACCGGCGGGCAGAAGGGCCTGGCGGATCTGACGCTGTTCTCCGGCATCGGCCTGATGGGCGGCGCGATGCTGCGGGATTTCGCCATCGTTGCCACGGCGTTTGAAGTGCAGGCGACCGAGGCGAAGAAAGCCGGGATGATCGGGGTAATTGCGCTGCTGCTGGGCACGATCCTGCCGTTCATTGTCGGCGCGTGCATGGCTTATGCGTTCGGTTATCGCGATGCCGTGAGCATGACCACCATCGGCGCGGGTGCGGTGACTTACATCGTCGGCCCGGTGACCGGTGCGGCGATTGGTGCGACTTCGGATGTGATGGCGCTGTCGATTGCCACCGGGTTGATCAAGGCGATTCTGGTGATGGTCGGCACGCCGGTGGCGGCGCGCTGGATGGGCCTGGATAACCCGCGTTCGGCGATGGTGTTTGGCGGGCTGGCCGGGACGGTGAGTGGCGTGACGGCGGGGCTGGCGGCGACGGATCGGCGGTTGGTGCCTTATGGCGCTTTGACCGCGACCTTCCACACCGGGCTTGGGTGCTTGCTGGGTCCATCGCTGCTGTTCTTCATTGTTCGCGGGATTGTGGGCTAACAGATCGTTGATCGTTCCCACGCAGAGCGTGGGAACGATCGTTAGGTGGTCTGGCGATTGGCATACATCCGGCACTCCGCCAGCAATGCCAGCAAATTCGGATCCCGCTCTTTTGCCTTCAAAAACACCACCCCGATGTGCTGCTGCAACCGGTACTTCTCCTGCAACGGAATCAGCTTCACCCGGTTCTCGTACACCGCCGCAATCCTCCCCGGCAGCAACGCATAACCGACCCCGGAGCTGACCATGCTCAGCAGGGTGAAGATGTCGTTGACCTGCATCGCCACCTTCGGCTCGAACCCCGCCTGCCTGAACACCCGGATACCATCCTGATGGGTGGCGAAGCCTTGGGTCAGGGTAATAAAGGTCTCATCGCGTACCTCTGCCAGATCCACTTCGCTGCGCTGGGCGAAGCGCGAATCGGCTGGCGTAGCGAGGAAGATGTCGTCGGAAAACAGCGGAATCTGCTCGCAGTCCGGGTCGTTGACGGTGTCGTCCAGCGACACCAGGATTGCATCGACTTCCATGTTTTTCAGCTTGTAGAGCAGGTCGATGTTCGAGCCGAGGATCAGGTCGATGTTGAGTTCGCTGCGGCGGATCTTCAAACCCATGATCAGCTGCGGCACGGTTTTCACTGTCAGCGAATACAGCGAGCCTAGCTTGAAGCGCTCGGCCGAGAACCCGGCAGCTTCGCGGGTCAGGCGCACGCTTTCGACCACGTCCTGAATCAGCTTCTGCGCCCGCTCTTCGAGCACGTAGGCGCTTTCCAGCGGTGTCAGGTTGCGCCCTTCATGCTTGAACAACGGGCAGCGCAGGGCACTTTCCAGCGAATGGATCGCGCGGTGCACGCTGACGTTGCTGGTCTGCAGCTCGGCGGCGGCGCGGGCGAGGTTGCCGGTGCGCATGAAGGCGAGGAACACCTCGAGTTTCTTCAGGGTCAATTCTTCGTCGATCAGCATGGCGCGGACTCTTCTTGGTATCGCTCGATTGTGCCCAAATATCAGGACAGGCGCCTGCCTGCGTTGAACGGAAACATTGCGCTTTTACGCTCAAGGCCCGAGCCTTGCGCGCTGCGGTAATGAAATCGAGGTGTGCGACACATGTATCACGGAGAAAAACTGAACGCCTGGACGCATCTGGTCGGGGCGGTAGCGGCGTTTGTCGGGGGCGTCTGGATGCTGGTGATTGCCAGCCTCGACGGCAGCCCGTGGAAGATCGTCAGTGTGGCGATTTACGCTTTCACCTTGCTGGTGCTCTACAGCGCATCCACCGTGTACCACAGCGTGCGCGGGCGCAAAAAAGCGATCATGAAGAAGGTCGATCACTTTTCGATCTACCTGCTGATCGCCGGCAGTTACACGCCATTCTGCCTGGTGACCCTGCGCGGGCCGTGGGGCTGGACGCTGTTCGGGATTGTCTGGGGGCTGGCGCTGATCGGCATCCTGCAAGAGATCAAGCCGCGCTCCGAGGCGCGGATCCTGTCGATCGTGATCTACGCGGTGATGGGCTGGATCGTGCTGGTGGCGGTCAAGCCGCTGATCGCTGCGCTGGGGACGGCGGGGTTTGCCTGGCTGGCGTCGGGAGGCGTGTTGTACACCGTGGGGATTATCTTTTTTGCCCTCGACCATCGCCTGCGGCATGCCCACGGGATCTGGCATCTGTTTGTGATCGCCGGGAGTTTGCTGCACTTTGTGGCGATTCTGTTTTACGTCCTTTAAGCGCCCATCAGGCGACCTAGTTGTTCGCCGGCGCGCTGACTGAAGATCTGCAGCAAATCATGCAGCGTATGCGGCGGTGGCTCGGTGGCGCGAGTCACCGCGTACAGCGTGATCGGCAGCGGCGGGGCGAGAGGGCGGATAGTGGTGGTGGCCGATGAGGCACCCAGCGCAGTGAACGGATCGATCACCGCGACACCAGCGCCAGACTCCACCATCGCCCGCGCCAGCGAATACGTCTGCACGGCAATCCGCACACGAGGCGGCGGCTCGACGGCTTCCAGATAACTGTCGAGCCGGGCAGCCAGTGGATCGGCGCTGGACAGCCCGATCAGCGGCGCTCCCGCCAACGCCATCAGCGGCAACGGCTGACCGGCGTCTTCCTCCGGCCAATAACCTTTTGGCGCTAGCGCCACCAATACCCCCGAGGCCAAAGCCTGGGCCTTTAGCCCCGGATGATCCGGCAACTGCAACGTCAGGGCCACGTCCACTTCGCGCATCAGCAGGTTCTGCATCAGCTCGCGGCTGTGGGCGCTCGACAGTTCGCAGGCGATGTCCGGGAACTGCGCCGTCCACTGCTGGATCGCCGGCGGCAGCAACGACAGCGCCAGCGCAGGGGTCGCGCCGATTCGCAGGCTGTGGCCGGGTTCGCGGCGCAAGCTCTGGGCCAGGCGGCGCACGCCTTGCAGGCTTTCGGTGACCTTGTCCACTTCGCGTTCCAGCTCCAGCGCTTCCGGGGTCGCCTGCAACTTGCCGCGCACCCGCAGAAACAATGGAAAGCCCAATTGCTGCTCGGCGTGCTGCAGCACCTTGGTCACCGCCGGTTGCGAGACGTGCAGCAACTGCGCAGCGGCGCTGACCGAACCGGTCTGGCGAATGGCCTGGAAAATCTCGATATGACGAAGGCGCATGACGATCCCATAACCTTTGTTTATAGGTTTGGCATCTTTATTCATTGTTCGGCGCCTGTCACCTCACCCTAACCTCGGCCTCGTCTTCAAGAACGATTAAGGACGGACATGGCTCAGCGTGTGTGCATCATCGGCGGCGGCGTGATCGGGCTGGCAACAGCCTGGGCGCTGGTGCGCGACGGTTTCGAAGTGACAGTGGTCGAGGCGCGGCAGTCGCTGGGCAGCGAAACCAGTTTCGCCAACGGCGGCCAGTTGTCCTACCGCTACGTTGCGCCGCTGGCCGATGCCGGCGTGCCGTTGCAGGCGATCGGCTGGATGCTGCGCGGCGACTCACCGCTCAAGTTGCGCCCGCGCCTGGACCCGGCGCAGTGGCGCTGGATGGCCTCGTTTCTCGCCGCGTGCCGCACCTCGGTCAACCGCGAAAACGCCGCGCACCTGTTGCGTCTGGCACTGTTCAGCCAGAGCACGCTGAAACGCTGGCGCGAGGACGACGGACTGGTCGGCTTCAACTGGCGGCGCAACGGCAAACTGGTGACCTTTCGCAACGCCGCCAGCTTCGAGCATGCACGCAAAGGCCTCGCCGATCCGCAGCAACAGCAGGTGTTGTCCGCCGCCGAATGTGCGCAACTGGAACCGGCACTGGCCGATGCGCCGTTTGTAGGCGCGATCTACACGCCGGATGAAGAAGTCGGCGACTGTCACGGTTTCTGCAAACAGTTGGCGGCGCGCTTGAAGGCGTCGGGCCGTTGCGAGTTTCGTCTCGGTCAGGCAGTCACCGGCATTCGCCACAGCCACGGCGCGGTTACGGCCATTGAGCTTGGCGAAGAAACCCTGCCGGTTGAACAACTGGTGATCGCCGCCGGCCATCGCAGCCCGTTGCTGGCGCTGCCCGGCCTGCGCCTGCCGCTGTATCCGCTGAAGGGCTACAGCCTGACCGTGCCGATCGGCAAAGAGCATCGGGCGCCGGACGTGAGCATCACCGACTACGACCGCAAGATCGTCTACGCGCGCATCGGCGAACAACTGCGCGTGGCGGCAATGGTCGACATCGTCGGTTTCGACCCGGCGGTGGATCCCGAGCGACTGGCGCTGATCAAGCGCCAGGCCCGAGACACCTTTCCCGACGCCGGCAACTACGATGCGGCCGTCGAATGGGCCGGCATGCGCCCGGCCACGCCCACCGGCGTTCCACTGCTGGGCGCCACGGCGTATCGCAATCTGTGGCTCAACCTCGGCCATGGTGCGCTCGGTTTCACCCTGGCCTGCGGCAGCGGGCAGTTGCTCAGCGAACTGATCGGCGAGCAGCGCACATCCATTGATCTGCACGGGTTCAATCCCCGTGCGGCGTGACGGTTTCTGCTAAAACACCCCACCCACAACGGAGAATAACAATGCAAAAAATCACGTTGCTCGGCTGCACATTGGCGCTGGTATTCGGCGCTCAGGCGCAGGCCAATGAAGTGCCGCTGACCGGTACGCTCGGCAAGATCGCCAGCGCCAACAGCATCACCCTGGGTTATCGCGATGCGTCGGTGCCGTTCTCGTATGTGGGCGATCACACGGGCCAGCCAATGGGGTATTCGGTGGAACTGGCGGACAAGATCGTCGAGCGCATCAAGCAGCAACTGGCGCTGCCGGAGTTGAAGGTGAAGTACAACCTGGTGACGTCGCAGACGCGAATTCCGCTGGTGCAGAACGGCACGGTCGACCTTGAATGCGGCTCTACCGGGGTGACGGCCGAACGGCAGAAGCAGGTCGCGTTCTCCTACGGTTTCATCTACGTCAAAGGGCAGTTGCTGACCGCCAAGGACAGCGGCATCCACAGCTTCGATGACCTGCGCGGCAAGAACGTGGTGACCACCGCCGGCACCACCAACGAGCGCTATCTGAAGAACTACAACCTCGACCATAAACTGAACATGTTCGTCATCAGCGCCAAGGATCACGGCGAGGCATTCCAGATGCTGCAATCAGGGCGTGCGGCGGCGTTTTACATGGACGATGCGCTGCTTTACGGCGAGCGGGCCAAGGCGCGCGATCCGCATAATTGGGTCGTGGTGGGAGAGGAGCAATCGCGGGAAATCTACAGCTGCATGGTGCGCAAGGATGATCCGCAGTTCCTCGCGCTGGTCAACGGTGTGTTGGCCGACCTGTACAGCTCGGGGGAGATCAACGGGATCTACCGCAGGTGGTTCGAACAACCGATCCCGCCGAAGGGACTGAACCTTGAGTTCCCGATGACCAGCGAACTCAAGGCAATCATCGCCAGACCGATCAGTGATCCGGTGCAGTGACGGGTTAGAAATCACCCCACAGTTGCTGCGCCACCGCCAGCGCCACAACCGGCGCGGTCTCGGTGCGCAGCACGCGCGGGCCGAGGCGGGCGGCGTGGAAGCCGCTGGCCTTGGCTTGCTCGACTTCGGCGTCTGACAGGCCGCCTTCAGGGCCGATCAGGAACGCCAGGGTCGATGGTTTGGCATGGCTGACCAGCGGCTCGGCGACCGGGTGCAGCACCAGTTTCAGTTCGGCTTCGGTCTGCTTCAGCCAGTCGGCCAGCAGCACCGGTGGATGAATCACCGGTACTCGCGAACGACCGCATTGCTCGCAAGCGCTGATCGCCACCTGTCGCCAGTGCAGCAGGCGTTTGTCGGCGCGTTCATCCTTGAGGCGGACTTCGCAGCGCTCGCTGAAGATCGGGGTGATTTCGGTCACGCCCAGTTCGGTGGCTTTCTGGATTGCCCAGTCCATCCGCTCGCCCCGGGACAGGCCCTGGCCGAGGTGGATTTGCAGCGGCGATTCGACCTGACCGGCGAACTGCTCGTCGATCTGCACCACCACGCGTTTCTTGCCGACTTCCACCAGCGATCCGCGAAACTCGTGGCCGGAACCGTCGAACATCTGCACCGCATCGCCCTCGGCCATGCGCAGCACGCGGCTGATGTAATGCGCCTGGGCTTCCGGCAGTTCGTGTTCGCCGGTGCTGAGCGGGGCGTCGATAAAGAAGCGGGACAGTCTCATGGTGGTTCTCTTTAAGTAGATCGTTCCCACGCTCTGCGTGGGAATGCCTCGTTGGACGCTCTGCGTCCGCTTTTGGGACGCGGAGCGTCCCGGGCTGCATTCCCACGCAGACGGTTCGACGCCTCGACGTGGGAACGAGTACGAGTCGTGCTTAGCCCGGATCACGGAACCCGGGATGGAAATCCTTCGACACTGCCACACTGACGCTGTCGCGAGTGGCGATGTCGATGCCTTCGCTGGCGACTTCGGCGAGGAAGTCGATCTGCTCCGGGGTGATCACGTACGGCGGCAGGAAATACACCACGCTGCCCAACGGGCGCAGCAACGCGCCACGTTCCAGCGCATGCTGGAACACTTTCAGGCCGCGACGTTCCTGCCACGGATAAGCCTCTTTCGTGGCTTTGTCCTTGACCATCTCGATCGCCAGCACCATGCCGGTCTGACGCACTTCCGAAACATTCGGATGATCCACCAGATGCGCCGTCGCCGACGCCATGCGCTGGGCCAGCGCCCGGTTGTTTTCGATCACGTTGTCCTGCTCGAAAATATCCAGGGTCGCCAATGCCGCCGCACATGCCAGCGGGTTGCCGGTGTAGCTGTGCGAATGCAGGAAGGCGCGCAGGGTCGGGTAATCGTCGTAGAACGCGCTGTACACCTCGTCGGTGGTCAGGCACGCGGCCAACGGCAGATAACCGCCGGTCAGGGCTTTCGACAGGCACAGGAAGTCCGGACGGATGCCGGCCTGTTCGCAGGCGAACATCGTCCCGGTGCGGCCGAAGCCGACGGCGATTTCGTCGTGAATCAGGTGCACGCCGTAACGGTCGCAGGCCTCGCGCAGCAGCTTGAGATAGACCGGGTGGTACATGCGCATGCCGCCGGCGCCCTGGATCAGCGGCTCGACGATCACGGCAGCGACGCTGTCGTGGTTCTCGGCCAGGGTCTGCTCCATCGCCGCGAACATATTGCGCGAGTGTTCTTCCCAGCTCATGCCCTGCGGGCGCAGGTAGCAATCCGGGCTCGGCACCTTGATGGTGTCCATCAGCAGGGCTTTATAGGTTTCGGTGAACAGCGGCACGTCACCGACCGACATCGCCGCCATGGTCTCGCCGTGGTAGCTGTTGGTCAGGGTGACGAAGCGCTTCTTGTTCGGCTGGCCGCGGTTGAGCCAGTAGTGAAAGCTCATTTTCAGCGCGACTTCGATGCAGGACGAACCGTTATCGGCGTAGAACACCCGGTTCAGGCCTTCCGGCGTCATCTTCACCAGACGCTCGGACAGCTCGATCACCGGCTGATGGCTGAAGCCGGCCAGAATCACGTGTTCCAGCTGATCGACCTGATCCTTGATGCGCTGGTTGATGCGAGGGTTGGCATGGCCGAACACGTTGACCCACCAGGAGCTGACCGCGTCCAGATAACGCTTGCCTTCGAAGTCTTCCAGCCAGACGCCTTCACCGCGCTTGATCGGGATCAGCGGCAGCTGTTCGTGGTCTTTCATCTGGGTGCAGGGATGCCACAGCACCGCGAGATCGCGTTGCATCCACTGGTTGTTCAGGCCCATGTTCAGTCTCCTCGAGGCGGCTCGCGTCAGGCGCGGGCAAACAATCGCGCAAGCCTATGCAATGCGTCGCGCCGGGACAACCCATTGTGTCGATTGAGCTACTTTGTATGGGCCGATAGACGTCGCTGGCGGCGTTTTGATGGCTGACGTATTCTTCGCGGTTCTTTGGGTCGTCTGACCCGCAAAACTGCATTTTCCTACGTGTTTTTCCGGAGTTCGCTGAATGTCTGTCGGTTGGCTGCGCGCCTGTGCGCTGGTGGTGTTGGGGCTGTTTAGCGTTACGGCGCTGGCCAAGGATAAAACCGCAATCGTGATCGGCGGCGGCCTGTCGGGCCTGACGGCGGCTTACGAACTGCAGAACAAGGGCTGGCAGGTGACGCTGCTCGAAGCCAAACCGAGCCTGGGCGGTCGCTCGGGCATGGCCACCAGCGAGTGGATCGGCAACGACAAGACTCAGCCGGTGCTGAACAAGTACGTATCGACCTTCAAGCTGAACACCACGCCAGCCCCTGAATTCGTACGGACCCCGGGTTACCTGATCGACGGCGAGTATTTCTCCGCCGCCGACCTGACCACCAAACAGCCCGCCACGGCCGAGGCGCTGAAGCGCTACGAGAAAACCCGTGACGATCTGGCGCGTTCGATCGACGATCCGCAGAACCCCGCCGCGACCAACACCCTGCACGCACTGGACCAGATCAACGTCTCGAGCTGGCTCGACAAGCAGAACCTGCCGGCCACCGCACGTCAGCTGATCAACCAGGACATCCGCACCCACTACGACGAGCCTTCGCGCCTGTCGCTGCTGTACTTTGCGCAGCAGAGCCGGGTGTATCGCGGCGTGTCCGACCGTGACCTGCGCGCTTCGCGTCTGGTCGGTGGCAGCCCGGTGCTGGCCCAGGCCTTCGTCAAACAGCTGAAAACCATCAAGACCGATTCGCCGGTGTCCGCCATCACCCAGGACAAGGATGGCGTGACCGTCAAGGTCGGCAGCGTGGGCTATTCGGCAGACTACGTCGTGCTGGCGGTGCCATTGCGCGCCCTCAACAAGATTCAGCTGACCCCGGCGCTGGACGCCCAGCACCTGGCTGCGATCAAGGGCACCAACTATGGCTGGCGCGACCAGATCATGCTGAAGTTCAAGACGCCTGTGTGGGAAAGCAAGGCGCGGATGTCCGGCGAGATCTACAGCAACACCGGCCTGGGCATGCTGTGGATCGAGCCAGCCCTGAAGGGCGGCGCGAACGTGGTGATCAACCTGTCCGGCGACAACGCCCGCGTCATGCAGGCCTTCGGCGACAAGCAGATGGTCGATCAGGTGCTGATTCGTCTGCACGCGTTTTATCCACAGGCCCGTGGCTCGTTCACCGGCTATGAAATCCGTCGCTACAGCACCGATCCATCGACCGGCGGTTCTTACCTCGCCTTCGGCCCTGGTCAGATCAGCAAATACTGGCGCCTGTGGGAGCGTCCGCTGCAACGCGTAGCGTTTGCCGGCGAACACACCGACACCTTGTACCCGGGCACTCTGGAAGGCGCGCTGCGCACCGGCCAGCGCGCGGCCAGTCAGGTTGAAGACCTGGCGGCGGGCAAATCCTTCGAACCGGCCAAAGTCGGCCCGGCAGCAGCCACCGCCGCAGCGGCAGGTGCAGCGGGCGCAGCCGTGGCGGCGAAGAAAGGCAACTTCTTCACCAACCTGTTCGGCGGTTCGGACGACGACAAGAAACCAGAGCCAGTGAAAGCGCCAGAGCCGGCACCTGCTCCAGCCGCTCCAGCGCCTGCACCGACCCCGGCCCCTGCGCCAGCCCCGGTGGAAGCACCGAAGCCAGCGACTCCGGTAAAAGCCGAGCCAGCCAAGAAAGCGGCTGCCAAACCAGCAGCGAAGAAACCGGCGACCAAGACCGAAGCGAAAAAACCTGCAGCGAAACCTGCGGCGAAAAAAGCTGAACCGGCGAAGAAGCCAGCGGCCAAACCGGCGGCAACCACCGAGACGAAGGCTCAGTAACCTTCAGGCTTAAAAAAAACGCGGCTCAATGGCCGCGTTTTTTTATATCTGAATCTTTGGCCGGTTTTTGAAGGACACCACAGTCCTACATACATCGTCGATCTATCGGATGCTTCCCACAGAAATACAGGAAAGAGGCGATTGAGGGCGCTTCAGCTTGATTCTATGTTCTTCAATAAATTTGGAGGGCGATATGAAAGCAGTGGTTCTGATTGCTATGTTGGTAGCATTGTCCGGCTGTATGGATGGTCGGCTGGTACTTAAAGGCAATGATTCAGAGTTGGCCCATAAGTGTCGGATAGATCCATATAAGCCCGAATGTCTCGATCCACCACCGTTGTTCAAAAGTTCTTGAAGCCGGGTTTTCTTGCCACGGTTGGAGAAACCATTCAGGAAAACGTCCATTCATAAACTTCTATCCCGTCCGGCAGTTTTCTCAGCCATCTTGGTTTTGGCTTCGGGAGGCGGCCAGGGACGAAGCCGAAGCGCGCCCAGCGCACGCTTCCCGTGCGTTGGTTGTAAATCACCCGATTTCCATCGTTCTGTAATTTTTTCCTTGTCATTGCCCCTTCAGAGTAGACGGTCTTGCTCTGAGCGCGGCCCCTACGAGCTCAGAAAATTTCGCGCAACCTGCGCCTGACATCGCGACACAAAATCGTCTTTAATCTTTCCTTAACTCCCCTGTTCAAGACTCTTGATCGTATTTCTCGATATTTCAAAGCGAAATTTTCCGCTTTAATTCGATAGATAACTCGCTAGTCTTGGTTCGCAGTTCTCACAGGATTTGGGCAATGCAGCTACGTAACTCTTCTTCGCGCTACGGTTGGGTCAGCATCTTCATGCACTGGGGCGTGGCGCTGGTGGTCTTCGGGCTGTTCGCGCTGGGTCTGTGGATGGTGGGGCTGGATTACTACAGCACCTGGCGCAAAGACGCGCCGGATCTGCACAAGAGCATCGGTCTGGTGCTGCTGGGTGTGATGGTGTTGCGGGTGTTGTGGCGCTTTGTCAGCCCACCGCCACCAACGCTGCAAAGCTACAGCCGCATGACCCGCATCGGCGCCAAGTTCGGCCATGGGTTTCTGTACCTTGCGCTGTTCGCCGTGATGATTGCCGGTTACCTGATTTCCACCGCAGACGGTGTCGGGATCCCGGTGTTTGGCCTGTTTGAAGTTCCTGCACTGGTTTCCGGACTACCGGATCAGGCAGATACCGCCGGTGTGATTCATCTCTGGCTGGCATGGGCGCTGGTAATTTTTTCCGGCCTTCATGCGTTGGCAGCATTGAAGCACCACTTTATCGATCGTGATGCGACCCTGACACGAATGCTGGGACGCAAAGCCTGATGTTCAACCTCGACTCCAAAGGAAAACAAAGCATGTTGAAAAAGACTCTGGCCGCTCTGGCAATCGGCTCTGCCGTCCTGTCCGCCAACGTGATGGCCGCTGACTATGTGGTTGACAAAGAAGGCCAGCACGCCTTCGTCGACTTCAAGATCAGCCACCTGGGCTACAGCTTCATCACCGGTACCTTCAAGGACATCGATGGCAAGTTCAGCTTCGACGCTGCCAAGCCTGAAGACAGCAAGATCGAGTTCAACGTGAACACCGCCAGCGTGTTCACCAACCACGCCGAGCGCGACAAGCACATCGCCAGCGCTGACTTCCTCAACGCCAGCAAGTTTGCCAAGGCCACCTTCGTCTCCACCAGCGTCAAGTCCACCGGTGCCAACACCGCTGACGTGACCGGCGACCTGACCATCCTGGGCGTCACCAAGCCAGTGGTCGTGAAGGCGACCTTCCTGGGCGAAGGCAAGGATCCATGGGGCGGCTACCGTGCCGGCTTCGAAGGCACCACCACCATCAAGCGTTCCGATTTCGGCAAGCAGAAAGACCTGGGTCCGAAGTCCGACGCGGTCGAGCTGTACGTTTCGTTTGAAGGTGTGAAAGTGAAGTAATTTTCGCCGGCCACACAAAAACGCCCCCGGTCTTGCGATCGGGGGCGTTTTTTATGGCCTGCCGTAACTCTCGTCTCGGCGGCGCGCAAAAAAAATGCCCCGGTTTTCAGGCCGGGGCATTTTTCATTGCAGTGGAAAACTCAGCGATTGCGGGTCAGCAAGGCCGGTTTTTCACCGCGTGGGCGGCTTGGCAGTTGATCCAGCTGCTCAGGCGTCGGGAAGCGGTCGGCTTTCGACTCCTTGTGCATGATCTTCGGTCCACTGCTGCGCGGGTTCTGCACGGCCGGTTCAGCGCGTTGCTGATCGTCACGGGCCGGGCGGCGGTTGCGCGAGTTCTCATCGCGACGACCCTGACCGTCACGCGGGGCACCGTTGCGTGGGCCGCTGCGCTTGCCTGGCGGAGTGCCGGTGCTCGAACCGTTGCTGTTGCGTGGGCCGTTCTGGCGACCTTGTGGCTGACCGCCGCGTGGTGCGCCCGAACCTGCGCCTTGCGCCGGAGCGCCCGGGCGACGGTTGCGACCACCGGCCGGAGCCTGCTTCGGCACGTAATCAACGCGGTTACCGAAGTTATCGATATCGTCGTCGAGGAATTCGTCCGGAGCACGGTCAGCAGCGGCGCGTGGCGGCTGGCTTGGCTGGCGCTGTTCGCGGGCCGGGGTGCCTTCACGCGGCTTTTGTTGACGGGCTGGACGCTCACCGCGTTCGCCGGCCGGTTTTTCCTTGCCCTTGTCTTTGCCTTTGTCTTTACGACCGCCGCCACCGCCGCCGCCATTCGGGCCGTCGCCGCGTGGGCCACGGGCATTGCGCGGGTTGCGCATGTCCGGACGTTCGCGGGCTTCCGGCTTCTCGGCCTCGATGGTGCTGGCATCGAAGCCCATCAGGTCGCCGTCGGCGATTTTCTGCTTGGTCATGCGCTCGATGCTTTTCAGCAGTTTTTCTTCGTCCGGTGCGACCAGCGAGATCGCCTCGCCCGAACGACCGGCACGGCCGGTACGGCCGATACGGTGCACGTAGTCTTCATCGACGTTCGGCAGTTCGAAGTTGACCACATGCGGCAACTGGTCGATGTCCAGGCCACGGGCGGCGATATCGGTCGCTACCAGAATGCGCACTTCACCAGCCTTGAAGTCGGCCAAAGCTTTGGTGCGGGCGTTCTGGCTCTTGTTGCCGTGGATCGCCACAGCCGGCAGGCCATGTTTGTCCAGGTACTCGGCCAGACGGTTGGCGCCGTGCTTGGTGCGGGTGAACACCAGCACCTGTTCCCACGCGCCGGCGGTGATCAGGTGGGCCAGCAGCGCACGCTTGTGGCTGGCCGGCAGACGGAATACGCGTTGCTCGATGCGCTCGACCGTGGTGTTTGGCGGCGTCACTTCGATGCGTTCCGGGTTGTGCAGCAGCTTGCCGGCAAGGTCGGTGATGTCTTTGGAGAAGGTCGCCGAGAACAGCAGGTTCTGACGCTTGGCCGGCAGACGCGCGAGGACTTTCTTCACGTCATGGACGAAGCCCATGTCGAGCATGCGGTCAGCTTCGTCGAGCACGAGGATTTCAACGTGGGACAGATCGACGCTGCCCTGGCCGCACAGGTCGAGCAGGCGACCCGGGCACGCAACGAGGACGTCCACGCCACGGGACATGGCCTGAACCTGTGGGTTCATGCCGACGCCGCCGAAGATGCAGGCACTGACGAATTTCAGGTCACGGGCGTAGATCTTGAAGCTGTCGTGAACCTGGGCCGCGAGTTCGCGGGTCGGGGTCAGGACCAGCACGCGCGGCTGGCGCGGGCCGTGACGCTGGGATTTGTCCGGGTGGCCGTTGGGGAACAGCCGCTCCAGGATCGGAAGGGCGAAACCGCCGGTTTTACCGGTACCTGTCTGTGCCGCAACCATCAGGTCGCGACCTTGCAACACGGCGGGAATGGCCCGCTGTTGCACCGGAGTAGGCTCGGTATAGCCCGCATCTTCGATAGCGCGGACCAAAGCCTCGGAGAGACCGAGGGAAGCAAAGGACATGAGTAATCCTGTTTCAGTTAGGGCTTGGCCCAATGGGAGTCTTGCCTGGCGCGAATGGCGTTTAAGAGGACGCAATCCCGTCCGGTCCTGCTGCGGTTCCGAAGGCACGTCCGGAGCGCTCGCGCGGGCTGAAAAGCTGCGCTGTAGCGGGTCGGGAGGCCTGTTACGGTTCCGGGCGTCCGGGCGTGAGCCTGGCGGGAACGCCGGAGTATAACAGAGCAATCACTGCGCGCCGCTTTCCTGCTGCTCAACGGTTTTGCCGCTGGCGGTGGCGGTGCCCAGCGGCGCCGTCAGGGTGGGGGCCGCGCCGTAGCGGGCGCTGAGTTCGGCATAGGCCGGTTCGCGCTTGAAACGCTTGAGTTCCGCGCCGAAGCGCTGCACCAGCAAATCCATCCCGGCATTGCGCCGCACGGCCAGAAACTGGCTCTGGCGGCTGATGACCGTGGGGTTTTCCGTGATCTTGTCGCGAATGCCCAGCTCATCGAGCAAATGCTGACCCACGCGGCGATCTGTGATCAGCAGGTCGATGCGCCCGCGCACCAGTTTGCCGAAGTTGGCTTCGTGGGTAGGGGCCGGTTCGCGGGTGAACAGAGTCGATTCGCGAAAGTCCGGGCTGTACAGATAGCCCGGCGAGGTGCCGACCGTCAGGCCCTTGAGGTCTTCAAGGCTGTGAAAAGGATGCGGTCGCTCGTTGGCATAGAACATCACGAACTCGACGTCCGACAACGGTTCGCTCGGGTAGAGCAGGGTGGCGTCGCGTTCGTCGCTGTGGAAGATGTCCAGCGCACCGTCGGCCTGGCCGGTTTCGAGCATCGACAGGCAGCGTTTCCACGGCAGGAACTGCCATTCGACTTCGATGCCCAGCCGCTTGAACACGATGGCGGTGGTTTCGTAATCGAGACCGAGGTTCTTGCCGCCCTGTTCATAGACGTACGGCGCCCACGGTTCGGTGACGATACGCAGCTTCTCGCCCCGAGCCGCAAAGCTCAGGCAAGCAAAAACCAGCACGGCGAAAAACTGCGTGATCAAAGGCATGGCTTGAGATTACGACGAGAAACGGCAAAGAGCCAGAAACTGGCCGCAGAAGCTCTGTTTCGGGCGTTAAAAGCAAAAGATCGCAGCGGCGAAAACGCTGTTGGCGTTGTCGCGGCTGCGATCTTCTGGTCTTGCGGTGACGTCTTTTTAGCGCGGCAGCTTCAGGTTGTTCCAGATCGCCAGGCTCGGTTCGGCCTGGTTCATGGAATAGAAGTGCAGGCCAGGCGCGCCGCCTTGCAGCAGGCGTTCGCACATCTCGCTGACGACCTGTTCGCCAAAGCGCTGAATGCTTTGGCTGTCATCGCCGTAGGCTTCCAGCTGCTTGCGGATCCAGCGCGGGATTTCCGCACCGCAGGCATCGGAGAAGCGCGCGAGCTTGCTGTAGTTGGTGATCGGCATGATCCCCGGCACGACCGGAATGTCCACGCCCAGCGCCTGCAAACGGTCGACAAAGTAGAAGTAGCTGTCGGCGTTGAAGAAGTACTGGGTGATCGCGCTGTCGGCGCCGGCACGGGCCTTGCGCACGAAGTTGGCAAGATCGTCTTCGTAATTGCGCGCTTGCGGATGCATCTCCGGGTAAGCGGCAACTTCGATGTGGAAATGATTGCCGGTTTCTTCACGAATGAATTCAACCAGTTCATTGGCGTGACGCAGCTCGCCGCTGGTCATGCCCATGCCGGATGGCAGGTCACCGCGCAGGGCGACGATGCGCTTGATGCCGGCAGCCTTGTACTCGTTCAGCAGGCCGCGCAGGTCGTCCTTGCTGTCGCCGACGCACGACAGGTGCGGGGCGGCGGGGATTTTGACTTCGCTTTCCAGCTGCAACACGGTGTTCAGCGTGCGGTCACGGGTCGAACCGCCAGCGCCGTAGGTGCAGGAAAAGAAATCAGGGTTGTAAGTGGCCAACTGACGGGCAGTGGCGAGCAGTTTTTCATGCCCAGCATCGGTCTTGGTCGGGAAGAACTCGAAGCTGTAGCGACGGTCTTGGGACATGGAGGGGACCTCCAGCTACAAGCTGCAAGCTTCAAGCTGCAAGAGCAGCGGAGGTGCGCTGGTCTCTTGTGCCTGAAGCTTGCGGCCTGACACTGTTTTGACAAATAGGGGCAGAGCTTTCGGGCTTCGCGCGGCAAGCTCGGCTTGTGGCCTTGCTTGCCGCTTGAAGCTTGAAGCTCGCAGCTGCTCTTAGTAGCGGTAAGCGTGCGGCTTGAACGGGCCTTCGACGGTCACGCCGATGTAGTCAGCCTGTTGCTTGGTCAGTTGAGTGACCACGCCGCCGAAGCCGCGAACCATTTCCAGGGCCACTTCTTCGTCGAGTTTCTTCGGCAGTACTTCAACGGTCAGGCGCTCGGCTTTCTGGGCTGGCGACAGGTCGGCGTACTTCTGGCCGAACAGGAAGATCTGCGCCAGAACCTGGTTGGCGAACGAACCGTCCATGATGCGGCTTGGGTGACCGGTAGCGTTGCCCAGGTTCACCAGGCGGCCTTCGGCCAGCAGGATCAGGTAGTCGTCGTTCTGAGCGTCGAAAGCGCCCGGGCCGGTACGGTGGATCTTGTGTACCTGTGGCTTCACTTCTTCCCATGCCCAGTTCTTGCGCATGAAAGCGGTGTCGATTTCGTTGTCGAAGTGACCGATGTTGCAGACAACGGCGCGCTTCTTCAGGGCTTTGAGCATGTTTGCGTCGCAAACGTTGACGTTACCGGTGGTGGTCACGATCAGGTCGATCTTGCCCAGCAGCGCTTTGTCGATGCTTGCTTCGGTGCCGTCGTTGATACCGTCGATGAACGGCGAAACCAGTTCGAAACCGTCCATGCAGGCTTGCATGGCGCAGATCGGGTCGACTTCGGAGACCTTAACGATCATGCCTTCCTGACGCAGGGACTGGGCCGAGCCCTTGCCCACGTCACCGTAACCGATGACCAGCGCTTGCTTGCCGGACAGCAGGTGGTCGGTACCACGCTTGATGGCGTCGTTCAGGCTGTGACGGCAGCCGTACTTGTTGTCGTTCTTGGACTTGGTCACCGAGTCGTTGACGTTGATGGCCGGGATTTTCAGCTCGCCCTTGGCCAGCATGTCCAGCAGACGGTGTACGCCGGTGGTGGTTTCTTCGGTCACGCCGTGAACGCGGTCCAGAACCTGTGGGTATTTGTCGTGCAGCAACTGGGTCAGGTCGCCGCCGTCGTCGAGGATCATGTTGGCGTCCCATGGCTGGCCATCCTTCAGGATGGTTTGCTCCAGGCACCACTCGTACTCTTCTTCAGTCTCGCCTTTCCAGGCGAAAACCGGGATGCCGGCAGCAGCGATGGAAGCAGCGGCCTGGTCCTGAGTCGAGAAGATGTTGCAGGACGACCAGCGCACTTCGGCACCCAGGGCAACCAGGGTTTCGATCAGCACGGCGGTCTGAATGGTCATGTGGATGCAGCCGAGGATTTTTGCGCCTTTCAAAGGCTGCTCGGAAGCGTACTTGCGACGCAGACCCATCAGGGCCGGCATTTCCGACTCGGCGATGATGGTTTCGCGACGGCCCCAGGCAGCCAGGGACATGTCGGCAACTTTGTAATCGTTAAAATCTGCAGGCGTGATAACAGCGCTCATGAAGAGCCTCCATTCGTAATGTATGCGAATGGGCGCCGTTGTGCGTTTAGTGTCCGGCCTGAGCCGGTCAACGCCCCATCCGAGCCTGACAGGTTGAACCTGCTGCAGCGCCCCTCGGACAGGTGGCGGGAAAACGGTAACAAGTGAAGGTTACCGTTTTGAAACGGGGGCGATTATAGCCGTCTAGACTGATCTTCCAAAGGGTTTCTGTCGGCCAGATGAAGATCGCTAATCGCGACCATAGTAGAAGCCTCATGGAGCATGACCGCTCAGTCTGCCAAGATGGCGCCATCATTCGGCAAGACGCTCAGGAGTGAAGATGAATTTCCACACCCGCAAGTGGGTAAAACCCGAAGACCTCAACCCCAACGGCACCCTGTTCGGCGGCAGCCTGCTGCGCTGGATCGACGAAGAAGCGGCGATCTACGCCATCGTTCAACTGGGCAACCAGCGCGTGGTGACCAAGTACATTTCCGAGATCAACTTCGTCAGCGCCTCGCGCCAGGGCGACATCATCGAACTGGGCATCACCGCCACCGAGTTCGGCCGCACCTCGATCACCCTGACCTGCGAAGTGCGCAACAAGATCACCCGCAAGAGCATCCTGACCGTCGAGAAGATGGTCTTCGTCAACCTCGGCGAAGACGGCCTGCCGGCCCCGCACGGGCGGACCGAGATCAAGTACGTCAAAGACCAGTTCAAGGATGAAACACCCGTTACCGAGTAATCGCACCACCCGGCGAACGGAAGCCGAGCGGCGCGTGTCGTAGCCTTATGACCCCGCCACCGGTTTCCCGCCATGACCACGCCAACAGACGGCAAGACCCCCGACCTCTCGGCCAAGGAACAACACGAAGTCGAGAAAAACCAGCCGCCCCGGGCGGCGGTCCTGCATGAAATCATCCGCAAACAGGGCGACCAGGAACTGGAGCGCAGCATCGCCGCGCTGTGGTGGTCGGCGCTGGCGGCCGGGCTGACCATGGGCCTGTCGCTGATGGGCATGGGCCTGCTCAACTCGCGTCTGCCCGAGGGCGACGAATTCAAGGTGATCGCCAGCTTCGGTTACTGCGCAGGTTTTCTCGCGGTGATCCTCGCCCGCCAGCAACTGTTCACCGAAAACACCCTGACCGCCGTGCTGCCGGTGATGACCAAACCGACGATCCGCAATTTCGGCCGGCTGATCCGGCTCTGGACGGTGGTGCTGTTCGGCAACCTGTGCGGGACGATTCTGGTGGCGTACGTGATGCTCGAACTGCCGATCTTCGACAGCAAGACCGACGAGGCCTTCCTCGAAATCGGCCGCAAGGTCATGGAGAACCACGCGAGTCAGATGTTCGCCAAGGGCATCGTTTCCGGCTGGATGATCGCCACCATGGTCTGGATGATTCCATCCATGGAGAGCGCGAAGATGTGGATCATCATCCTCATCACCTATTTCATGGCGCTGGGCGATTTCACGCATATCGTGGTGGGGTCGGCGGAAGTGTCGTATCTGGTGTTTGCCGGCGAGTTGCCGTGGAGTGATTTCTGGGCGGTGTTTGCCGGGCCGACCCTGGCGGGGAACATCATCGGCGGCAGTTTCATCTTCGCGCTGATCAGTCATGCGCAGATCCGCAGCGAAAGCGGCGCGCCAAAAGAAACGGACGGGCCGAAAGAGTCTGCGGATCAGGCTGAAAAGCCCGATCCGCAGCAGATCAGGAAATGATCAATGGTGCGCGGGCTCGGCAGCGGTTGCCGGCTCGTCGCGCGTTGCGTGCTTGACCAGTTTGCCGATGGTCAGGCCCTGCAACAGGATCGATGACAGCACCACGATGTAGGTGATGCTCAGCAGCAGATCGCGCTCCGGGCCCAATGGCAGAGCCAGTGCCAGCGCCACCGAAACACCGCCGCGCAAACCACCCCAGGTCAGGATCCGGATCGTGCCGCGCGGCACGGTGCGCCAGCGCCGCAACAGGACGATGGCGGGGGCCACGGTGAGCAGGCGCGACAGCAGAATCGCCAACGCCAGCAGACTTGCCGCCGCCACGTGCAACCAGTTGAACGGCAGCAGCAACAGCTCCATCCCGATCAGGGCGAACAGCAAGGCGTTGAGCATGTCGTCGAGCAATTCCCAGAAACCGTCCAGGTATTTGCGCGTCATGTCGTTCATCGCCAGGTTGCGACCGAGGTTACCGATGATCAGCCCGGCGACCACCATCGCAATCGGCGCCGAGACGTGCAGCTCGGTGGCCATTGCTGAACCACCGATCACCAGCGCCAAAGTCAGCATGACTTCGATCTGGTGCTGCTCGATGCTCTTGATCATCAGGTACACCAGATAACCGATCAGCCCGCCGAACAGCACGCCGCCGATGGCTTCATGGGCAAACAGCATGGCTGTGGCGCCGACGGTCGGGGTTTCACCCAGTTGCGCGATGCCCAGCAGCACGGTGAACACCACCACGGCGGTGCCGTCGTTGAACAGCGATTCGCCGACGATGGTGGTCTTCAGCGGCTTCGAGGCGTTGGCCGTACGCAGCACGCCGAGTACCGCAATCGGGTCGGTCGGGGAAATCAGCGCGCCGAACAACAGGCAGTAGAGGAAGCTCACGTGCCAGCCGAACAGGGCAAAAATGTAATAGGCGAGGCTGCCGATCACGGCGGTGGCGATCAGTACGCCGAAGGTCGCCAGCAGGCCGATCGGCCAGCGGTAGCTGCGCAGGTCGTTCAGGTTCACGTGCAAGGCGCCGGCGAACAGCAGGAACGACAGCATCCAGTTCATCAGCAGATCGCCGAAGTCGATCTGGCCGATCAGTTGCTGTACACGCTCTTCGAGGCCGGGGTAACCGAGCAGGCTCAGGCCTTGCAGCAACAGGGAAAACATCAGTGCGGTAACCATCACGCCGATGGTCGGGGGCAGGCCGATGAAGCGGAAATTCACGAAGGTGAGGAGGGTGGTGAGGCAGATGAAAGCGGCGACGAGTTCAAGCATCCGGGGTCCTTTGGATGGGGGGTGAAAGACAGCGCGCCCATTCATGGACGCAAGGGTTGGATGGGCTGACGCCGGGTGGGGACACAATTGTGTCCCCCGGGAAAATCAGCCGGACACATTGACCGCAGCGACACCCCGACGTTGCAGGTAGATGAAAAACAGCGCCGTCAGCACGGTCAGCACGCCCACCAGCGCGCCGGTCCACGGCAAGTCCGCCAGGTCCGCGCCGCTGGCTACCACCAATCCGCCGATCCACGCGCCGGCGGCATTGCCGAGGTTGAACGCGCTCTGGTTCAGGGTAGAACCGAGGTTCGGTGCTTCATGCGCCTGATCGATGATCAGCAGTTGCAGGATCGGGCACAGGGCGAAGGCAAAAATCCCCCACAGCACCAGCGTGATCGCCGCCGGAACCACCGAGCGGCTGGTCTGGCTGAACGCCGCCAGAATCAACACCACCGCCAGTGCGACACCCACCAGCGAAGGCAACAGGCGGCTGTCGGCCAGGCGCCCGCCGAGCATGCTGCCGCCGGTCAGGCCGACGCCGAACAACAGCAGCATCACCGTCACGCCGTGAGGGCTGACGCCGGTGATGTCCTGCAGAATCGGCGCGATGTAGGTGAACACGCTGAACAGACTGGTGGAGGCCAGCACGCTCATTCCCAGCGCCAGCAACACGTTGACCTTGCCCAGCACCTTGAATTCGCTGGCGAGGTTGGCCTTGTCCATCGGGATGTGTTTCGGCAACCACAGCCATTGGGCGAGGGCGGCGATCACACCAATCACCGAGACCGCCCAGAAGGTCGAACGCCAGCCGGCGTACTGGCCGAGCGCAGTGCCCAGCGGTACGCCGAGCACGTTGGCCAGGGTCAGGCCGGTGAACATCATCGCAATCGCCTGCGCCCGCTTGTTCGGCGCGACCAGCCCGGCGGCCACCACCGAACCGATGCCGAAGAACGCGCCGTGGCACAGCGCGGTGACCACCCGCGCCGCCATCAGCGTTGCGTAGTTCGGCGCCAGTGCGCACAGCACGTTGCCGAGGATGAACATCAGCGTCATGCCCAGCAGCGTGGCCTTGCGCGGCATGTTGGCGGTGCCGATCGCGAGGATCGGCGCACCGAACACCACGCCCAGGGCGTAGCCGGTGATCAACAGGCCGGCGTGGGGAATGCTCACCGCGAGGTCGCGGGCGACATCGGGCAGCAGACCCATGATGACGAATTCAGTGGTGCCGATGCCGAAAGCGGCAACAGCGAGTGCAAGCAAGGCGAGTGGCATGCGCAAGGTCTCTGTCGGTAGTCTTGACGCTTTGATCAGGCATACGCAGGCCGGCGACCGGTCTCGGACGAGAACGGGGCAGGCAGGAATTATTGGAATTTATCTGTGCGCAACTGAGTGCGGCGTGGTCGCTTGCAGTATAAACAGCTGCTGACACATCGCGAATCAATAATCTGACTAATTGGCTCAGGCTCAACAACAAGAATCAAGGAGTGGCACGTGCTGGCGACAGCTCTGGTGTTGGTAGCGGCGCTGTTGCACGCAGCGTGGAATACGTTGATCAAGTTCAGCGCCGAGCGTTTGCTGGTGGTGGCCTGCATGGACACCGTGGCGCTGTTGTTCGTCGCGCTGGCGTTCCCTTTCATCAGCCTGCCGCCGGCGGAAATCTGGCCGTGGATTCTGGCGTCGGCGGCGTTCGAACTGCTCTATCGTTATTTGCTGATCCAGGCCTATCGGGTCGGCGATCTGGGGCTGGTCTATCCGTTGATGCGCGGATTGTCGCCGCTGGTGGTGCTGGCGCTGACCCTGATCTTCGCCGGCGAAGTGCTGACCACCCAGCAGATCTTCGGGATCATGTTGATCCCGCTGGGCATGGCTTGCCTGCTCTGGCAGGGCGGCGGCGGGAAACACTTGCCGTGGTCGATGCTGCCGGTGGTGGCGCTGATCGGCTTGTGCATCGGTTGCTACACCTACATTGATGGCCAGGCGTTGCGGCGCTGGTCGCATCCGCTGGATTACCTGGTCTGGGTCACGCTGCTCAGTGCCTGGCCGTTTCCGATGCTGGCGTGGGTGGCCAAGCGTCCGGCGTTCATGCTGTTCTGGCGCGGACAATGGAAGCTTGGGCTGGCGGTCGGGTTCTGCGTGTTGTTCAGCTACGCTCTGGTGCTGTGGGCGATGCAGTTGGGCTCGATTGCCGAAGCGGCGGCGTTGCGTGAAATCAGCGTGATCCTGGTTGTGCTGTTCGGCATGCGTTACCTGAAAGAACCTTTCGGCCGGCCGCGGCTCTTAGCCTGTGGGCTGGTGCTGGTCGGCATGCTGGTCATGAAGTTCTGACCGCCCGGCAACTCTATAACTCGAAAAAAGGACGGCGTTATGACGGTGGCTCTGTGGTGCGTTTTGATTGCGATCTTTCTGCCCTACCTGTGCACAGGCGTGGCCAAGGCTGTCGGTGGGTATCGGCTGAGCGACAATCACGATCCCCGGGATTTTCTCGAAAGCCTGAACGGCGTGGCGCGACGTGCCCATGCGGCGCAACTGAACAGTTTTGAAGTGACGCCGGCGTTTGCGGCGGCGGTGATCGTTGCGCACCTGGTCGGCACGGCAGAGCTGGTGACGGTCAACGTGCTGGCGGTGCTGTTCATCACCAGTCGCCTGCTCTACATCATTTGCTATCTGGCGGACTGGGCGATTCTGCGATCGCTGGTGTGGTTTGTCGGGATGGGGCTGATCGCTTCGTTCTTCTTTGTGTCTGTCTGATTCTTGAGCGCTGCTACTGGCCTCTTCGTCGGATCGCCGCCCGGAGCAAGCCCGCTTGTATGTTTAGACTTGAAGGGGTGGGCGGGACTAAAAGCTCGATTCCGACTCTAGCCAGTACGGACCGTGGGAGACTTCTCGTCCCGCCCTTTCTACCTAAAGCGCCGATAAGGAA
>NZ_JAIHBA010000039.1:0-59088 GCF_019718735.1 Pseudomonas sp. RIT778
TTCTCGAGGAACACCACCAGCAGGATGTTCAGCACCAGGTACAACCAGCTGCCATTGCGCAGCAACTCGTCGTTGGCCGAGGTCAGCAGGCGGTTGTCCATGTTGCTGGAGATCAGCAACACCAGGGTGATGCCGACACTCAAACGGTACAGATGATAGAGGCGCAGCAGTCGCTGAGCCTGTTTGCTGTCGGCGTTGTCGGCCTCAGCGATCACTGGAACCGGGGCCTTGCTCAAGGTGAGCCTGGCTGCAATACCACTGTTGTTGAAGGTTCAGCGCGCGGTCGCGGGGCAGGTGCACGCCGCAATGGGCGCAGCGCACCATCGGCGCGGCATCCTGTTCGCGAGGCGATCGGGTGGACGAGGCGGGGGCCTTGAATTTGCGCCACAACCAGACAGCAGCGGCGATCAAGGCAATCCAGAACAGTAAACGAAGCATGATGGGCGGCTTTTCGGCTAATGATTCGGCAGTTTAGCCAAGGACCCGACAAGCGCACAGCCCAATCACACGCCGCAATAAAAAGGGAGATCCGAAGATCTCCCTTTTTGGCATCACCGAAGTGATCAGTCGAACAGACCGAAGGTCATGTAGCTGAAGATGGAACGGTCGCTGTCGCTCGACTCCGGTTCCGGCTCTTCGATCACGTCGCCGTTTTCGTCTTTCGGCTTGAGCTCGTTCGGGATCGCGTCTTTCGCGTCCTGGAACTGCTTCTGCACGTCCTGGTTGGCGCGGGTTTCTCCCGGCGGCAGCGGCGGACGGGATTCGATCAGGCCCAGAGTGGCCTTGCTCAGGAACGAACGGTTGTCGGCTTCGGCAACACGAGGCACGAACTGGCCGTCCTGCAGGCTCGGGTGGTTCGGGTAGTTGAGCTTCAGGGTTTCCAGACTGGTGGCCGCCAGTTCGTCCAGATGCAGACGCTGGTAGGCTTCGGTCATCACCGCCAGGCCGTCACCGACCGACGGGGTTTCCTGGAAGTTTTCCACTACATAACGACCACGGTTGGCAGCGGCGACATAGGCCTGACGGGTCAGGTAGTAGTCGGCCACGTGGATTTCGTAGGCCGCCAGCAGGTTGCGCAGGTAGATCATGCGCTGCTTGGCGTCCGGCGCGTAGCGGCTGTTCGGGTAGCGGCTGGTCAGCTGGGCGAACTCGTTGTAGGAGTCGCGGGCGGCACCCGGGTCACGCTTGGTCATGTCCAGCGGCAGGAAGCGCGCCAGCAGGCCGACGTCCTGGTCGAACGAAGTCAGGCCCTTCAGGTAGTAGGCGTAATCCACGTTCGGGTGCTGCGGATGCAGACGAATGAAACGCTCGGCGGCGGATTTTGCAGCTTCCGGCTCGGCGTTCTTGTAGTTGGCGTAGATCAGTTCCAGCTGCGCCTGATCGGCGTAGCGACCGAACGGATAACGCGACTCCAGAGCCTTCAGCTTGGCTGTGGCGCTGGTGTAGCTGTTGTTGTCCAGGTCCTGTTGAGCCTGCTGGTACAGCTCGGCTTCACTCAGGTTTTCGTCTACGACTTCCTTCGATGAGCAAGCAGCGGTCAATGCGAGGATGGCGATCAGCAGCAGGTGTTTCACTTGCATGGCGGCTTGCGTCCCTATGACGGCCGCTGTCTTGGGCGGGGCCGTCCTGTTATGATGAGCGCCCCGTTGAAAAGCCCCGGGGCAAAAGACGCCGTATTTAACCACAAGCGCGCAGCCGAAACCAAAGGCTGTAGCCGACGCCCAGTCCGAGCATGTCCGATAAAATTGAACTTCGCGCAGAGGTGCCGTCCGAATTGGGCGGCCAACGCCTCGATCAAGTCGCCGCCCAACTCTTCGCCGAGCACTCGCGCTCGCGCCTTTCCGCCTGGATCAAAGAAGGTCGCCTGACTGTGGACGGGGCGGTCATCCGCCCGCGCGACATCGTTCATGGCGGTGCCATCCTTGAGCTCACTGCCGAGCAGGAGGCCCAGGGTGAATGGGTCGCTCAGGACATCGAACTCGACATCGTCTATGAAGATGACGACATTCTGGTGATCAACAAGCCTGCGGGCCTGGTGGTGCACCCGGCTGCCGGTCACGCTGATGGCACCTTGCTCAACGCCTTGCTGCACCACGTGCCGGACATCATCAATGTCCCGCGCGCCGGTATCGTGCATCGTCTGGACAAGGACACCACCGGTCTGATGGTGGTGGCCAAGACCATTCAGGCGCAGACCAAGCTGGTCGCCCAGCTGCAAAGCCGCAGCGTCAGCCGGATCTACGAGTGCATCGTGATCGGCGTAGTGACCGCCGGTGGCAAGATCAATGCCCCGATCGGCCGCCACGGCCAGCAGCGTCAGCGCATGGCGGTGATGGAAGGCGGCAAGCCGGCCGTCAGCCACTACCGCGTGCTGGAGCGCTTCCGCTCCCACACCCACGTGCGGGTGAAGCTGGAAACCGGTCGTACCCACCAGATTCGCGTGCACATGTCGCACATCAACTTCCCGTTGGTCGGCGACCCGGCATACGGCGGTCGTTTCCGCATTCCGCCGGCCGCGAGCCAGACCATGGTCGAATCCCTCAAGCACTTCCCGCGTCAGGCCCTGCACGCGCGGTTCCTTGAGCTGGATCACCCGACCACCGGTGAGCGCATGAGCTGGGAGTCGCCGCTGCCGGAAGATCTGGTGTGGCTGCTGACTCTGCTCAAGCAGGATCGCGAGGCATTCATCGGATGAACTGGCTGACGCCGGACTGGCCCGCGCCGGCCAGCGTCAGGGCCTGTGTCACCACCCGCGAGGGCGGCGTCAGCGAGGCGCCGTTCGACAGCCTCAACCTGGGCGATCATGTCGATGACCGCCCGGAGACCGTCGCCGAAAACCGTCGGCGCCTGACCGAACACTTCTCTATAAAGCCTGCCTGGTTGCAGCAAGTGCACGGGATTGCCGTGGCGCATGCTGATCCGTCCGTGGTGGCCACGGCGGATGCCAGCTGGACGGCAACACCCGGTATCGCGTGTGCGGCGATGACCGCCGATTGCCTGCCGGCGCTGTTCTGCGACCGTGCCGGTACTCGCGTGGCAGCGGCGCACGCCGGTTGGCGTGGGCTGGCGGCCGGCGTGCTGGAAGCCACACTCGACAGTCTGGACGTGCTCGCCGAAGACGTACTGGTCTGGCTCGGCCCGGCCATCGGCCCGCAAGCCTTTGAAGTCGGCCCGGAAGTCCGGGAAGTCTTCATCAATCAATTGCCCGAAGCCGAGACAGCCTTTGTCCCGAGCCACAATGACGGCAAGTTCATGGCCGACATCTATAAGCTGGCGCGGCTGCGTCTGGCGGCTCGTGGTGTCACCGCTGTTTATGGTGGCGGTTTCTGTACCGTGACCGATCCGCGCTTCTTCTCTTATCGCCGTGCATCGCGCACTGGTCGCTTCGCCTCCCTAGTCTGGCTTGAGGCGCCCAGCCTCACAAATACTGTTTCTTTTTGACGGCGTCTGTTTACGTCATGCTGCGTTGCCGCTCCTCGCCATAGCGGGCTATGACTCGTCGCGGCGCCTTGCCTGACGAAAACAGCCACTCGCCAAAAGAGAAACGTATTTGCGAGGCTGGGCGCCCGCTAAGCTTGTCTGACCTGCATCAACTCCCTGACGCTTGAATCTTCCAGAATCGACCGCATCTATAGCGGTATCTGGCAGGTTTCTTTATTCAGGATGGTTTTTAGGTCCGGCCTGCTCAAAAGGAAGGTGACCCATGCGTATAGACCGTTTAACCAGCAAATTGCAGTTGGCGTTGTCCGATGCCCAATCCCTGGCTGTCGGCCACGATCATCCGGCCATCGAGCCGGCGCATTTGATGCAAGCCATGCTTGAACAGCAGGGTGGTTCGATCAAACCCCTGTTGATGCAGGTGGGCTTCGACGTCAACAGCTTGCGTAAAGAGCTGACCAAAGAGCTCGATCAATTACCGAAAATCCAGAACCCGACCGGCGACGTGAATATGTCGCAGGATCTGGCTCGTCTGCTCAACCAGGCCGACCGTCTGGCCCAGCAGAAGGGCGACCAGTTCATTTCCAGCGAGCTGGTGCTGCTTGCCGCGATGGACGAGAACAGCAAGCTCGGCAAGTTGCTGCTCGGCCAGGGTGTGAGCAAAAAGGCGCTGGAGAATGCGATCAACAACCTGCGCGGTGGCGAAGCCGTTAACGACGCCAACCACGAAGAGTCGCGTCAGGCACTGGATAAGTACACCGTCGACCTGACCAAGCGCGCCGAAGAAGGCAAGCTTGACCCGGTGATCGGCCGTGACGACGAGATCCGTCGCACCATTCAGGTTCTGCAACGCCGCACCAAGAACAACCCGGTGCTGATCGGCGAGCCTGGCGTGGGTAAAACCGCGATTGCCGAAGGTCTGGCCCAGCGCATCATCAACGGCGAAGTGCCGGATGGCCTGCGCGGCAAGCGCCTGCTGTCCCTCGATATGGGTGCGCTGATTGCCGGTGCCAAATATCGCGGCGAGTTCGAAGAGCGCCTGAAAGCGCTGCTCAACGAGCTGTCGAAGCAGGAAGGGCAGATCATTCTGTTCATCGACGAACTGCACACCATGGTCGGCGCCGGCAAGGGCGAGGGCTCGATGGACGCCGGCAACATGCTCAAACCGGCCCTGGCCCGTGGTGAACTGCATTGCGTCGGCGCCACCACGCTCAACGAGTACCGCCAATATATAGAGAAGGACGCGGCCCTCGAGCGGCGCTTCCAGAAAGTGCTGGTGGACGAACCGAGCGAAGAAGACACCATCGCGATCCTGCGTGGCCTCAAAGAGCGTTACGAGGTTCACCACAAGGTGGCGATCACTGACGGCGCGATCATCGCGGCGGCCAAGCTCAGCCATCGCTACATCACTGACCGGCAACTGCCGGACAAGGCGATCGACCTGATCGACGAAGCGGCCAGCCGCATCCGCATGGAGATCGACTCCAAGCCGGAAGTGCTGGATCGTCTGGAGCGGCGCCTGATTCAACTGAAAGTCGAATCCCAGGCCCTGAAGAAAGAAAGCGACGAAGCGGCGATCAAGCGCCTGGAAAAACTCCAGGAAGAAATCGTCCGTCACGAGCGGGAATATTCGGATCTGGAAGAAATCTGGAACTCGGAAAAAGCCGAGGTGCAGGGTTCTGCGCAGATTCAGCAAAAGATCGAACAGTCCCGTCAGGAACTGGAAGCCGCGCGTCGTAAAGGCGACCTGAACCGCATGGCCGAGTTGCAGTACGGGGTGATCCCGGATCTGGAGCGCAGCCTGCAAATGGTCGACCAGCACGGCAAGAGCGAAAACCAGCTGCTGCGCAGCAAGGTGACTGAAGAGGAAATCGCCGAAGTCGTTTCGAAGTGGACCGGTATTCCGGTGTCGAAAATGCTCGAAGGCGAGCGCGACAAGCTGATGAAGATGGAAAGCCTGTTGCATCAACGCGTGATCGGCCAGGACGAAGCGGTGGTTGCAGTGGCCAACGCGGTGCGGCGTTCCCGTGCCGGGTTGTCCGACCCGAATCGCCCGAGCGGCTCGTTCATGTTCCTCGGCCCGACCGGTGTCGGTAAAACCGAGCTGTGCAAGGCGCTGGCCGAATTCCTCTTCGATACGGAAGAGGCGATGGTGCGGATCGACATGTCCGAGTTCATGGAGAAACATTCCGTGGCGCGGCTGATCGGTGCGCCACCGGGCTACGTCGGCTACGAAGAGGGCGGTTACCTGACCGAAGCGGTACGGCGCAAGCCTTACTCGGTGATCCTGCTGGACGAAGTCGAGAAGGCGCACCCGGATGTGTTCAACATCCTGCTGCAAGTGCTGGAGGATGGTCGTCTGACCGACAGCCACGGCCGCACGGTGGACTTCCGCAATACCGTGATCGTCATGACCTCGAACCTGGGTTCGATGCAGATCCAGGAACTGGTAGGCGATCGTGAAGCGCAACGGGCAGCGGTGATGGATGCGATTTCCACCCACTTCCGTCCGGAGTTCATCAACCGGGTCGACGAAGTGGTGATCTTCGAGCCATTGGCGCGGGATCAGATCGCGGGCATTACCGAGATCCAGCTGGGCCGTCTGCGCAGCCGTCTGGCCGAGCGCGAGCTGAAGCTGGAGCTGAGCCCGGAAGCGATGGACAAGCTGATTGCCGTCGGCTACGACCCGGTCTATGGCGCACGGCCGCTGAAGCGGGCGATCCAGCGCTGGATCGAGAACCCGTTGGCGCAGTTGATCCTGTCGGGACGTTTCCTGCCGGGCGAGACCGCGACCGGCGTCGTGGAGAACGACGAGATCACGTTCAACTGACGCTCGACGGTGGTGAAGTAATCAAGGCCTCGCACTGCGAGGCCTTTTTTTTCGTTAGGCTGTTGAACTCAAAGGAAAAGGCTTGTAAAGTGCGCCCCGCAGTCAGTCACCAACACGGTTTCAGCTCACTGGGCAGAAATCTGAAATAAGTTGCAAATCATTAACTTGAAAGCAATTTAGGGGGTTGACAGAGGTGTTCTAGGTTGTAGAATAGCGCGCCTCAGACACACGAACGCAGCGATGCGAAAACGATGTCGAGAAGCTGCAAGTTTCACCGTTGTAAATTGAAATATGTAGTTCCGTGATAGCTCAGTCGGTAGAGCAAATGACTGTTAATCATTGGGTCCCAGGTTCGAGTCCTGGTCACGGAGCCAATTTCAAACCGGGGTATAGCGCAGTCCGGTAGCGCGCCTGCTTTGGGAGCAGGATGTCAGGAGTTCGAATCCCCTTACCCCGACCATTTTTGGGTCGTTAGCTCAGTTGGTAGAGCAGTTGGCTTTTAACCAATTGGTCGTAGGTTCGAATCCCACACGACCCACCATTTTTGAAACCAGGTAATACTGGGATCGAATCTTAAGATCAGAGGCCAAAAGCGCTGATCGAAGAAGGCGATCTTTGAAAGATCGCCTTTTTTTTACCGGGGTATAGCGCAGTCCGGTAGCGCGCCTGCTTTGGGAGCAGGATGTCAGGAGTTCGAATCCCCTTACCCCGACCATATTAAAAATCCTCGTATCGAAAGATACGGGGATTTTTTTTGCCCTCCGGAAATGTTTCATTCAAGTCGTCATACAACTTGCCGATAGCCCGCTAACGAAAGGGGCCTGCCGCATCAAACGCCCCTGAACTCTGCCAATACAAGAAAAAGGGCGTTCGTCATGTTGCTTCGTCAGTTGAATATTGCTCCCCGCGCCGCTCTTGGCTTTGCCCTGATCGCGTTACTGGTGGCGTTGCTCGGGGTGTTTGCGCTGGGGCAGATGTCGAGCATCCGCGACAGTGAAGTGGCGGTGGAGACCCAGTGGCTGCCGAGTATTCGTGGCGGCGACGAAATTCGCGAGATCATGCTGCGCATCCGCACCATCTCCCTGCGCATGGCGTTGGATCAGGATCCGGCCAACATCGCCACGTACCGCAGCCAGATGGACACCCGCGACAAGGAGCTGAGCGAAAAAATCGCCGCCTACGACCGGCTGGTAACAACCCCGGAAGGGCAGCAGTTGTACGATCAGTTCAAGAAAACTTTTGCTGCCTACCGCACCGGCATCGCCCAGTCGTTCACCCTAGCCGAGCAAGGCAAGCGCGACGAGCTGACCAAGTTGCTGCTGGTCGACATGAAAACCGTGGTCGACGGCTCCGGCAAGCAACTCAACGATCTGGCGGATCTGTTCGCCCGCCAGGTCGCCGCCGAAAGCCAGAACTCTGCCGCCCATTACGAAACCTCGCGCACCATCGTGACCCTGTTCATCGCGCTGGCGGCGCTGGCCACTGTGGCTTTGGCCATGTTGCTGACCCGCAGCATCGTTCGCCCCCTGAGCGCCGCCGTCGACGCTGCTGAACACGTCGCCAGAGGCGATCTGACCCGTCCGATCGAAACCCACGGCAACGATGAAGTCAGCCGCTTGCTCAAGGCGTTGGCGACCATGCAGCAGAACCTGCGCGAAACCCTGCAGGGCATCAGCGGCTCGGCCACGCAACTGGCGACCGCTTCCGACGAACTCAGCGCGGTCACCCACGACAGCACGCAAGGGCTGCAACAGCAGAACAACGAAATCGAACAGGCCGCCACCGCCGTCAACGAGATGACCACGGCGGTCGAAGAAGTCGCCCGCAACGCGGTGTCGACGTCCGACGCCACCCGCCAGTCCAGCGAGTCGGCACAGTTGGGCCAAGAGCGGGTCAGCGAAACCGCCGGCGCCATCAACGCTCTGGCCAGCGAAGTCGAACACACCGGCGAGCTGGTGCAATCACTGGCCAATCAGTCGCAGGACATCGGCAAAGTGCTGGACGTGATCCGGGCGATTGCCGAACAGACCAACCTGCTGGCGCTCAACGCTGCCATCGAAGCGGCCCGGGCCGGGGAGAGTGGACGCGGGTTTGCCGTGGTCGCCGACGAAGTCCGGGCACTGGCTTATCGCACGCAGCAATCGACCCAGGAAATCGAGCAGATGGTGCAGGGCATGCGCAGCGGGTCGAGCCTGGCGCTGGAGTCGATGCAGGCCAGTGCCTCGCGGGCGGCCACCACGTTGGTGCTGGCCGAGCGGGCCGGTGAAGCGTTGCAGACGATCACGGCCTCGGTCCACGAAATCCACGAACGCAATCTGGTGATCGCCAGCGCCGCCGAAGAACAGGCGCAGGTGGCGCGGGAAGTGGACCGCAATCTGGTGAACATTCGCGATCTGTCGGTGCGCTCGGCGGCGGGTGCCGATCAAACCAACGCGTCGAGCCATGAGCTGTCGCAACTGGCCAACGCCCTGCAAGGCATGGTGCGGCGCTTCCAGCTGTAATCATGCAGGCGTGAAAAAGCCGCGCTTCTCATCAGGGAAAGCGCGGCTTTGTTTTGTCGGGCGTCTGAAAAATCAGGCACCGTCCTGGTCTTTCAGGTGTTCGAACAGGCCTTTCGGCATTTTCTTGCCATTGGCTTCGAAGTTGGCTTTGACGTTGTTGTACGCCTCTTGCTCGTCGATGAAGCCGTCGTGGTTGGTGTCGATCTTGTCGAAGTCGGACTTCGGCGCGACCTTCAGAAATTCGGCGCGCGAGACCTTGCCGTCGCCATCGGTGTCGGTCTTGGCCATCGACGCATCGCCGCATTTGCCTTCACCGCATTTGCCTTCCGGGGTTTTCACCGAGGTCTCGGCCGAAGCGACCATATAACCCTGGGCCAGCGGTTGTGCGGCGAACACCGAGCCGGACAGCATCAGGCCGCCGGCCAGTACGGCACCGACCAGGCCAAGGGAGTTTTTGCCGATTTTCGAAGTACGGGACATTGCATTCTCCTTCGGTTGCACAGCGCAACCACACGTTAAGGGCGATCAAGCCGGAGCAGGTGTGCTCGGGTGTGGCCATTAAGCGGTGGCGGTGTATCGCGTCTGTGTCGAGGAGCGGGGCGTTTGTAAGCGAAGGTGGGGAAAGCGGGGGGCAGATACAGTAGGAAACAGATCTTTCGATAAACACAAAACATTGTGGGAGCGAGCTTGCTCGCGAATGAGGCGGGTCAGCCGATGCATTTATCGACTGATCCACCGTCTTCGTGAGCAAGCTCACTCCCACAGGGTGTTACATCAGTGCAGCTTCAGGCGCGGCTCGGTGCCGCGTCCGATCTTGCTGCCCAGCATCAGCATCGCCGTGCGGAACGGCCCGTACAGCGCCATCTGGTGCATGCGGTACAGCGACACGTAAAACATCCGCGCCAGCCAGCCTTCGAGCATCACGCTGCCGGTCAGGTTGCCCATCAGGTTACCCACCGCCGAAAAACGCGACAGCGAAATCAGCGAGCCGTAGTCGGTGTACTTGTACTCCGGCAGGGTCTTGCCTTCGATCCGCAATTTCAGCGATTTGGCCAGCAGCGACGCCTGCTGGTGCGCAGCCTGGGCCCGTGGTGGAACGTTGCGATCGGAGCCCGGTTGCGGGCACGCGGCGCAGTCACCGAAGGCGAAAATGTTTTCGTCGCGGGTGGTCTGCAGCGTCGGCAGCACTTGCAGCTGATTGATGCGGTTGGTTTCCAGGCCGTCGATATCCTTGAGGAAACCCGGTGCGCGGATCCCGGCAGCCCAGACTTTCAGACTGGCCTTGATCTCGTTGCCATCGGCGGTGATCAGGCTGTCGGCGGTGACCTGGCTGACCGAAGCGTTGGTCATTACGTTGACCCCGAGTTTCTCCAGGGTCTTGTGTACCGGCCCGCTGATCCGCTCCGGCAGGGCTGGCAGCACCCGTGGCCCGGCTTCGATCAGGGTGATGTGCATGTTTTCCGGTTTGATCCGGTCCAGACCGTAAGCCGCCAGTTCATGGGCGGCGTTGTGCAGCTCGGCCGCCAGTTCCACACCCGTGGCGCCCGCGCCGACGATAGCCACGCTGATCTGCTGGACCACATCGGTTTGCCCGGCATGAGCACGCAGATAGTGATTGAGCAGTTGCTGGTGGAAGCGCTCGGCCTGTTTGCGGGTGTCGAGGAACAGGCAGTGTTGCGCGGCGCCCTGGGTGCCGAAATCGTTGGTGGTGCTGCCGACTGCGATCACCAGCGAGTCGTAGGGCACTTCCCGCGCCGGGACCAGCTCAACGCCGTTTTCGTCGTAGGTGGCAGCCAGCTGGATCTTCTTCTGCTCACGATCGAGCCCGCTCATGCGCCCCAGCTGGAACTCGAAGTGGTTCCATTTGGCCTGGGCGACATAGTTGAGTTCGTCTTCGGAAGAGTTCAGCGATCCGGCGGCCACTTCGTGCAGCAGCGGTTTCCAGATGTGCGTGAGGTTCGCGTCGACCAGCATGATGCTGGCGGTGCCGCGTTTGCCCAGAGTCTTACCCAGACGGGTAGCCAACTCCAGACCGCCGGCGCCGCCGCCGACAATGACAATACGATGGGACATAGGGATAGCTCGCAAGGTTTTGAAAGGAAATCGGTACGGCTACCCGAGCGAGCGCGATGCAGCTCATAGCGTCAGGTAACTGATAAATCGGCTCAACAGGCCCAGACCAATGGTCACTGCCAGCACCAGCACCAGGAGCATCCACGGCCGGAATGGCCGGCGCTCGACACGGTGTTGGGACAACTGCAGGTACTCTTCGACATGCTTCTGGTCTTCGGGGTTCAGGCGGCTGGTCATAAAGGCCTCGTCAGGTAGACGTTACTGAATGAGAACACGCTACAGCGGTTTTCAACCGGGATTGAACGCAGCATAGCCACTGTCCGGGACCGGTTCGACAGACACACTGTCCCCGAGGCGAATGATCCCGCTTTGTAACACTCGCGCGGTGATTCCGCCATGCCCGCGCACGGCCTGGAACGTTCCGGGGCCAAGGTTGTTTTGCAGACGCGCACACGGCTGGCACCAGCCTGTAGTTTCGAAAATCGCCTGACCAATGCGAAAGCGCCGCCCCTTGAGGCTGAACAGGTTGATCCCGCTTATAACGAGATTGCGCCGCAGATCTTCAGGTGTGACCGGTTGTTCGGCCGACCGGCCCATCAGGGCGCTGATCACAACCAGGTGTTCCCACTGAATCAGCGTCACCTGCCGCGCATTGCGCACACCGGGCCGAGTGTGGTCGCCGGTGAGCCCGGCTTCAAGCCGCGCCTCCACCGCATCGAGCGCGAGCATCGGCCCCCGTGATTCGGGGCGCACGCCAATCCAGCGCACGCATCCGGTCTGCGGGACATCAGCAATCAATTGTTGAAGCGGCGTCACAGGCTGATCCCGACATCGAACACGATGCTGCGCCCCAGGTTGCCGCGTAGAAAATCCGGGGCATCGGGATGGGCGAACAACACCCGGGCAAAGGTCGGCCCGACCAGCGATAGCGAACGCCAGCCCTGACGCAGGTATTCGGTGGGTGGCGGAAAGTGGCTATTCAGGTCGAGCACTTCGCGTTTGAGGCTGGCGAAGGCAATGATGTCCAGCTCGCCCAGATCCATTCCGCGTTCCTTGTAGTTGTGCGCTTTCTTGCGCAAGGTCGGCGCCAGTCTCAGCAGAAATTCATTGGCCGGAATCCGCCGTGGCTTGGCTTCACGCCGCACCAGTTGGCTGAGGGAAAACGCACTGCGCCGCCGTTGCAGCTCATCGCGCCATTCGTCGTTGAGCCGACGGCCCTCGTCGAGGACGAAAAACACCTCGAAATTGGCGTCGCGAAACAACACGTCCGGCGGCTCACCGGCGGGCGCGAATTCGTCGGCGCGATAAGGAATATTCAAGCCTTGCAGCAGGCGCTGGCAGACCCAACGCTCACGCTCCCATTTGCGGGCATTGGACAGGAAGGCGTTGGCTTGCTCGGCCGCGATGGTCAGCAGGCGTAAATAATCTGAATCATCCATAGGCCCAAGCTTAGCGTTCAATTGCGACAAGCAGAAAGCTTTGCATCGGCAGATGTCCCGCCGTGCAGGTGTAGACTTCGACACAGGAGCGCCAATCAAGGGAGTCTGCGGTGCGAATGAAGGTGATGGGATCATGATCGGTGCAGAACTGCTGTCATCGACAAGTCTTACTTTCGGATGGCTGATTTACCTGCCGGTGCTGCTCTGGGCGATTGTCCGCGCACCGTGGGTCGAGCTGTTCAGCGACAACCGCCGTCAGCATTTGCTGTTCGGCACGGTGTTCGCGTTGTTTCTGCTGTGGCTGGTGCGCAGGGATTTCGACACCGGGGTGTCTTACCACTTCATCGGCATGACAGCGGTGACGCTGCTGCTGGACTGGCCGCTGGCGATCGTCGGCGGACTGGTGGCGCAACTGGGACTGGTGCTGTTGGGACGTCAGGATCTGGTGGCCGTCGGGGTCAACGGCGCCTTGCTGATCCTGCTCCCGGTGCTGATCACCGAATGCGTGGCGATCCTGGTCGAGCGTGCGCAGCCGCGCAATCCGTTCGTGTACATCTTCTGTTCCGGCTTTTTTGCCGCCGCGCTGTCGGCGTTGTTCTGCCTGACGCTGAGCCTGACGTTGCTCTGGTACGACGGCCTCTTTGCCATGCCGGAATGGCTGGAGGATTTCATCGGTTACCTGTGGTTGCTGATTTTTCCCGAAGCCTTCATCAACGGCATGGTGGTCAGTGCCTTGGTGGTGTTCTGCCCGGAATGGCTGGAGACCTTCAACCGCACACGCTACCTTTCGGCGCCGTGGAAGGACGACGATCCCAAGTCTTGATCCACATCAAATCCACCCAGCGCGCCGCATTTCATGCTCGGCCAAATTCCTTCAGGAGCAGCGGTATGAGCGTGTACGAGTGGGCGAGGCAGGAAACCCGGCAGAGTCTGGAGATGGCACAGGAGGTGGGGTTCGATCCGGGCCTGAGCCTGCGCGCCTTGCTCAGTGCAGTGGTGCAGCAGAGCAAGGCGGTGCGCAACGCCGAAGACCTGGCCGACGAGTTGCGCTTCCTGGCGGAAAACCTCGACGACGATCAGGACTACGGCTTCATGCGGCCCTGAACGGGATCAGTGACGCGGATCGAAATCGCCGGAAAACAGTTCGTCCTCGGCATCCGGGGCCACGGGAATCTTGTGTTCTTCCGACGCCCAGGCGCCGAGGTCGATCAGTTTGCAGCGGTCCGAGCAGAACGGCCGGAATTTGTTTTCCGGGGTGAATTCCACGGGCGCGCCGCAAGTCGGGCAGTTGACGGTTGGGATCTGGCTCATGACTGGCCTCCGGATAAAGTCAGGTAAAAGTGATGCAGGCGCTCGACCTCGCTGTGCAGCCAGGCGAGGTCGCGGTCGTTGACCACCACGTCGTCGGCACGGCTGACGCGGTCTTCGCGGCTGGACTGGGCCTTGAGGATCGCCTGAACCTGCTGTTCGCTGGTCTGGTCACGCTGCAAGGTGCGTTCGATCTGCAGTTGTTGCGGGGCGTCGATCACCAGGATTCGCTGAGTCATCGCGTATTGCCCGGATTCGATCAAAAGCGGCGAGACCAGAATCGCGTAAGGCGATTGTGCCTGCGCCAGATGATGGGCGATTTCCTCGGCGATCAGCGGATGCAGCAGCGCTTCGAGCCAGCGCCGTTGCTCCGGCACCTCAAAGATCAGTTTGCGCAGGGCCGCACGATCCAGCGTGCCGTCGGCCTGCAACACATCGGGGCCGAAGTGTTCGGCGATCTTCGCCAGCGCCGGGCGGCCCGGTTCGACCACCCAGCGCGCCGCGTGATCGGCGTCCACCACATGGATGCCGAGGTCGATGAAGTGCTGGGCGGCGGCGCTTTTGCCGCTGCCGATGCCGCCGGTCAGGCCGAGAATCCAGGGTTTTTCCACAGGGGTATTCATTTCAAACCGACAAACTGCCAATAGAAGCCGGTTATTTGACCACCCCAGAGCAAGGCAATCCAGCCGGCAATTGCCAGATACGGGCCGAAGGGGATCGGCGTCGAGGTTTTCTGGTCACGCAGCTTGAGCAAAATCACCCCGAGCACGGCGCCCACCAGCGAGGACAAGAGGATGGTCAGCGGCAAAATCTGCCAGCCGCCCCAGGCCCCGAGCAGTGCCAGCAGCTTGAAATCGCCGTGACCGATGCCGTCCTTGCCGGTGATCAGTTTGAACAGCCAGAACACCGACCACAGCGCCATGTAACCCAGCACCGCGCCCCACAGGGCATCGTGCAGCGGCACGAACAGCTCGAAGCTGTTGACGATCAATCCCAGCCACAGCAGTGGCAGCACCAGCACATCGGGCAGCAACTGATGCTCGGTGTCGATCAGGCTCATGGCCAACAGGCCCCAAGTCAGCACGATCAGCAGGCACGCCGGCCAGCCGAACCCCAGGTGCCAGGCGATGAACGCCGAGAGCAGGCCGCAGGCCAGCTCGGTCAGCGGGTAGCGCTTGCTGATCGGTGCGCTGCAACTTGAGCAGCGCCCGCGCAGGAACACGTAACTCAACACCGGGATGTTTTCCCACGCGCGAATCCGGTGGCCACAGTGCGGGCATTGCGAGTGCGGCAGCATCAGGTTGTAGGTGGGCAACGGCGCTTCACCGGGCAGCCCCAACACATCGTGAGCCTGCTGGCGCCATTCCCGCTCGAGCATTTTCGGCAGGCGCCAGATCAACACGTTGAGGAAACTGCCGACCACCAGCCCCAGCAGCAGGGCGGTGAAAACAAAGGCCAGCGGATAGAGGCTGAAGAGTTCGTCGATAGGCATGTCAGATCGCTGAGCCGAGTTGGAAGATCGGCAGGTACATCGCCACCACCAGGCCGCCGACGATCACCCCGAGCACCACCATGATGAACGGCTCCATCAGGCTGGTGAGGTTGTCGACCATGTTGTCCACTTCGTCCTCGTAGAAACCCGCGACCTTGTCGAGCATCTCGTCCAGTGCGCCGGACTCTTCGCCGATGGCGGTCATCTGCACCGCCATGTTCGGAAAGATGCCGGTGGAGCGCATCGAGAAATTCAGCTGCATGCCGGTGGAAACGTCCTGACGGATACGCAGCACGGCGCGCTTGAACACCACGTTGCCGGTGGCCCCGGCCACCGAGTCCAGCGCTTCCACCAGCGGCACGCCGGCTGCGAAGGTGGTCGACAGGGTACGGGCAAACCGCGCCACGGCGGACTTGTACATCAGCGTGCCCACCAGCGGCAGCTTGAGAAACCAGGCGTCGCGTCGGTCGCGCAGAGCCTGGGATTTTTTCAGGGCATGGCGGGTGCCGAAAAAGCCGGCCACCAGCAAACCGAGAATCGCCCACCACCATTGCTGCATGAACTCGGACAGGCTGATCACCATCAATGTGAAGGCTGGCAGTTCGGCACCGAAGCCAGAGAACACCGACTGAAACTGCGGCACCACCTTGACCAGCAGAATCCCGGTAACCACCGCCGCCACCAGCACCACGGCGGACGGGTAGGTCATGGCCTTCTTGATCTTGGCCTTGAGGCTTTCGCTCTTTTCCTTGTAGGTCGCGACCCGCTCCAGCAGGGTGTCGAGCGCGCCGGACTGCTCGCCGGCATCCACCAGGTTGCAGTACAACTCGTCAAAATACTGAGGCTTCTTGCGCAACGCGGCGGCGAAGCTGTTGCCGGCGGCGACTTCCTGTTTCACCTCGTCGACCAGCTTGCGCATGGCCGGGTTCTCGAAGCCTTCGCCAATGATGTCGAACGACTGCAACAGCGGCACGCCGGCCTTCATCATGGTCGCCATCTGCCGGGTGAACAGGGCAATGTCCTGGGCCTTGATGCGCTTGCCGAAGCTCAGCAGCGAGGCGGATTTCTTGCGTACCTTGCCCGGGCTGATGCCCTGCTTGCGCAATTGGGCCTTGACCAGTGCGGGGTTCTGGCCGCTCAGCTCGCCGGTCACCTTGCTGCCTTTGCGGTCCGTGCCTTCCCAGGCGTAGACACTGATTTTCGCTGCCTTGACCGCCATGTTCAGTCCTTGGTGACCCGGTTGATTTCTTCAAGGCCGGTGATGCCTTGCATGGCCTTGATCAGGCCCGAGGTGCGCAGGTCGTTGAAGCCGTCCCGGCGCATCTGGGTATCGATTTCCAGTGAGTTGCCCTCGGCCATGATCAGCCGTTGCAGCTCGGGGGTGTTCTTCACCACTTCATAAATCCCCACGCGACCCTTGTACCCGCCGTTGCAGTGATCGCAACCAGAGGGCTCATAGATCGTGAAATGGCCGATGCGTTCCTCGGGGAAACCTTCCTTGATCAGGGTTTCGCGAGGGATTTCGATGGGTTTCTTGCAGTGGCTGCAGAGTTTTCGCGCCAGGCGCTGGGCAATGATCAGGCTCACCGAGGTCGCGATGTTGAAGCCGGGAATGCCCATGTTGTGCAGGCGGGTCAGAGTTTCCGCTGCGCTGTTGGTGTGCAGGGTAGACAACACGAGGTGCCCGGTCTGGGCAGCCTTGATCGCGATTTCGGCGGTTTCGAGGTCGCGGATCTCGCCGACCATGATCACGTCCGGGTCCTGACGCAGGAACGAGCGCAGGGCCTGGGCAAAGTCCAACCCTTGGCGTGGATTGACGTTGACCTGGTTGATGCCTTCCATGTTGATCTCCACCGGGTCTTCGGCGGTAGAAATGTTGATGTCGACGGTATTGAGGATGTTCAGCCCGGTGTACAGCGACACGGTCTTGCCCGAGCCGGTGGGGCCGGTCACCAGAATCATGCCTTGCGGCTGCTTGAGGGCGGCCATGTACAGGTCTTTCTGCTCCGGCTCGTAGCCGAGGGCATCGATGCCGATCTGGGCGCTGGACGGGTCGAGGATCCGCATCACCACTTTCTCGCCCCAGAGCGTGGGCAGAGTGTTGACCCGGAAATCGATCGACTTGCTCTTCGACAGACGCATCTTGATCCGCCCGTCCTGGGGTTTGCGCCGCTCCGAAATGTCGAGGCTGGCCATGACCTTCAGGCGCGCGGCAATGCGCCCGGCGAGCTGAATCGGCGGCTTGGCCACTTCCCGCAGAATGCCGTCGGTGCGCACCCGCACCCGGTAATTCTTTTCGTAAGGCTCGAAGTGCAGGTCGGACGAGCCGCTCTTGATCGCGTCCAGCAACATCTTGTGCACGAAGCGCACCACCGGGGCATCGTCGGCGTCGATTCCGCCGAGCGTGTCCTGCTTGCTGTCGTCGACCGATTCGATATCCAGCCCGTCGAGGTCGACATCGGCCATTTCCTCCAGGCCGGTGGCGTGGGTGTCGAAGAATTTTTCAATGGCGTCGGTGAGTTTGTCGTCTTCGACCAGAATGGCTTCGGTGCTCAGCCCGGTGCTGAACTGAATGTCATTGATCGCCTGATGATTGCTCGGGTCGGAAATCCCCACGAACAGTTTGTTGCCGCGCCGCCAGAGGGGCAGGGCGTGGTGCTGGCGCACCAGTTTTTCACTGACCAGGCCCTTGGGCTGGGTTTCCTTGTCGAGGCAGTTGAGGTCGAGAAATGCCATGCCGAAATGCTCCGAGGCTATTTCGGCGACCTGCCAGCTCTTTACCAGTTTGTTCTGCACCAGGTAACTGACCAGCGACAGGCGATTGCGCTGCGCCTGTTGCCAGGCTTGCTGGGCACTCTTTTCCGTGAGCAATTCGGCCTGGACCAGTTGTTTGGCCAGACCGCTCAGAGCGATGTCATTCATGGGGTTTCCACGTGCTTGCCGTTCATGACTTATAGCCTAGTCAAGTGACAGCGCCAAACACGCGGGGTGCAGGTGACAAAAAGTGTCAGATAGTGCGGTTGCAGGTTGTAGGAATCGGCACGACGTCCGGTTCACGCCCAGCAGGCCGGGGTTGCGAGCCCTTGGCACGGGCTGTGCTCAGTCCATTTCAGATCATGAGATTCCGACTCATGCATGGAGCGTGTCTATGAAGAAACAACAAGGTTTCACTCTGATCGAGCTGCTGATCGTTGTGGCGATCATCGGTATTCTCGCGACTGTGGCGCTGCCGCAGTACTCCAAATATCAGGCGCGGTCGAAGGTGACGGCGGGGCTGGCCGAGATCTCGGCGATGAAAGTGCCGTTCGAAGACATCATCAATCAAGGAACGAACCCCACACTGGCTGCCGTTAAAGGCGATGCGGGCACTACCACCTCTAACTGTGCACTGACCGCCTCGGGGACCGCTGCTGATGGAGCGGGCACCATCGTTTGTACGCTGGCCAATGCGCCAGCACCCGTAGTGGGCAAAACCATCACGCTCACACGTACTGCTGCCAACGGCTGGTCGTGTGCAACGACCGTTGCGCCGGACTACTCCCCTAAAGGCTGCGCAGCAAGCGGTACCTGATCCGCTTGGGAGTCCGAACGATGCCCCGCTCTGCGGGGCATTTTCGTCATGTCGACTACCTAGCAAAAGCTTCAATAATTTCAGGGTGTTAGGAACTTTCCGAAAAGCCGCAACTTGCATGTAGATATTTCACCGGTCATGCAATTTGCATGATTCCGAAAATATTCATAGATTTTAAGTTGTTGATTTATAAGGATTTATTAAGATTTTAAAAGTTGGCACAGCGTTCGCAATATCTCCAGTAACCCTGCTGACAAGACAACCAGCAGACTTTCCAGAAAAACAGGAGTTACTCGTATGAAGAAGTTCGCTATCACTGCCGCTGCTGCTACCGCGCTGACCCTGACCATGGCTTCCGGTGCATTTGCTCAATCGACTCAGGCCACTCAGGCGCCAATGACCTTGGCTGCCGGTGAAGTCACCAAGGCTAAAGAAGCTACTTCCGATACCTGGATCACTACCAAAGTCAAAAGCGACCTGGTAACCGAAAAAGGCATTCCTGGTACCGACATCAAAGTCGAAACCAACAAAGGTGTGGTTTCCCTGTCCTCTGAGGTCGCCATCACCGAAGCCCAGAAAACCACCGCCGTGAACATCACCAAGAAAATCAAAGGCGTGAAAGCGGTCTCCGCTGACGGCCTGAAAGCCGAGTAAGGCAAGACTTCTCGCCTGAACCGGGAGAAGACGCGACAGGCGGGCCGAGCAATACGTCTGCCGCACTTTAGAGTTCATGCGAACGGCCACACGGAATGTGGCCATTACAGGCCCCGGCACATGTGTCGGGGCCTGTTCTATTTCAGGGGCAGGAAAAGTGCGGAGGTCAGTTGCCGCGCTTGCTGTTGATCTGCTTCAGGCGATTGCCTTCAAAGCGCAGGTATTGATACATGCCGTTGCTCGGGCCGTAGGTCCACTCCTCGACCTGAAACTCTTCACGACGGTTGGCGCTGCGCTTGTAACCGAGCAGATCGCGACTGACCGGCTCACCGCATTTCTGCAGCACCTCGCTGGCGCGGTCGCCAAGGCTCACCAGTTGGCTGCCGCAGCGCAGGGTATCGGACGCCGCAGCCTGGCTGGCGATCAACGCCAGCCCCAGTGCAGCCAGCCATTTGCAGTTCATCACTCGGCATCCAGATGCATTTGTGTCACCACTCGACCGTCGCTTTCCGCTTCTCCGAGATTGGCGTCGATGAAGTACACGCGATCGTCGGCCAGTTGGCCCTTGTCCACCAGGTAATCCTTGATGCTGCTGGCCCGGTCCTGACCGAGCTGGCGCAGCAGCACGTCGCTGGAGCTCCAGAACTTGATCACATCGGCGCGCATTTTCGCGGTGCGTTCTTCCTTGCCCAGATCCTTCCATTCGGCCGGGGGCTGGGTTTTCAGACGGGTGCGGTAGATGCCTTCGAGCAATGGACCTTTTTCGTTGTCCGGTACCTGGATCAGCGAAGCCTGAGCCGGCACCTTGTCGCCCCGGCGCTGGAGCATCTTGTAGTAGTTGTACTGGTATTCGCGTTCCAGGCGCTGTTCGGCGAGCAACGGACCGTCACTGCTTTTTGCCGCGGTGCCTTCGATTTCCAGACGCAGGGCCGGCCGCTCCTTCAGCGCTTGCGACAGTTTCACCAGCGCCGCTTCGGCATCTTTGCTCAGGTCGCTGGAACCCGGTGCGAAGGACACGGTGCCGAGGTCTTCCGAGCCACCACCACTGACCAGTCCGCCAATCAGCTTGAACGGTGCGGCGGCGGCCTTGACGATCAGGTTGCGCAGGGTCTGCCAGACAATCGGCATCACGCTGAATTGCGGGTTGTTCAGGTCACCGGTCACTGGCAGCTCGATGGAGATCTTGCCGTCGACGTCCTTGAGCAGGGCGATCGCCAGTTTCAGCGGCAGGCTCACGGCATCCGGGCTGTCGACTTTCTCACCCAGTTGCAGTTGCTCGACCACCACTTTGTTCTCGGCCTTGAGCTGGCCCTTGGTGATCAGGTAATGCAGGTCGAGATTGAGTCGGCCCTTGCGGATCCGGTAGCCGGCGAACTTGCCGGAGTAGGGGGTCAGGGTGGTCAGTTCGACGCGTTTGAAACTGGTGGCGATGTCGAGGCTGGCCATCGGGTCGAACGGGTTGACCGCGCCTTTGATGGTTACTGGCGCATAGCGGTCGACCTTGCCTTTGACGTCGACGCTGGCGGGCTTCGCCTGACGGCTGTCGATGGTGCCGATCTGGCCGTTGAGCTGCTGGATCGCGGTGGCAAAGTTCGGGGTCAGGCTGAAGTCGGCGAAGTTGGCCGAGCCGTCGTTGATCGCGATGCCACCAATGTGAATGCCCAGAGGTTTGTCATTGCTCGCCGGTTTCGCCGCGGTGGTCTTCGCCCCGGAATCGGCCGGTTGCGGGATCAGCAGGTCGTCGATGTTGGTGGTGCGGTCATCGTTGATCATGAACCGCGCATACGGCTGGAACAGGTTGATCTTGTCGATCGACAGGCTGTCACCGTGCTGATAATTCAGGCCTTCGACCACCACTTGCTGCCACTTGAGGAAGTCGCGGGTTTTCAGGGTGTCGAGGGTGTGCAACTGATCGACCTGAGCGCGACCGGTGACGCTGAGGGCCAGCGGGTCAGTGCTTTTCAGGTTCACTTTCAGGTCGCTGCCGAGCATGCCGCTGCGCAGTTCGAGGCGAATGAACGGGTTGATGTAGGACTGCGCGACCCGCAGGTCGATGTCCTGGGTTTTCACGTTGAGCTGCGCGGTGACCGGGGCCAGGTTGACCACGCCGTCGGCGCTGATTTTCCCTTGCTTGCCCAGGCCGGTGTCGAGTTTGAGGTTGAAAGGCGAGCCGTTGAGGCTGTCGAAATTTTGCAGATCGACGTTCAGCGGGGTGACATCCAGGGTGACTTCGGGCTTCGCCGAGCGGTCGGCCAGATGCACTTTGTAGTCACGCAGTTGCACGTCCTTGAGCAGCACTTGCCATGGCTTGCTCGGCGCGGTTGGCTCGGGTTTCGGCGAGTCGGCGGCGGCCGGTGTGCTTGCCGGTTCCGCCGCCGCTTTGGCGGCGGGTTTCGATGGCTGGCTGGCGAACAGTTTTTGCCAGTCCAGTTGTCCGTCCGCTTCCAGGGCTGCCCAGGTTTCCAGTTTCTGGCTGCGGATCTTGCCGACCACCACTTGCTGTTTGGCCAGGTCCACGGTGGTGTCGCTGACGTCGAGACGCTCGAGTTTCGCCAGTTGACGTCCGTCCGGCGCCTTGATCGCGAACGGCGCGATGTTGACCGCCACGTTGCTCAGCAGCAGTTCGGTTTCCTTGGACAGGTTGAGCTTGTAGTCGGTGCTCAGGCTGACGACACCCTCTTCCAGCACCAGTGGCACGGCGTCGCGCACGTAGGGCCAGAAGGCTTTCATCTTGCCGTCGGTGATCTTGAGGGTGCCTTCGGAGGCGATCGGAACCAGGCTGAAATTGCCTTTCCAGTCGATCTGCCCACCGGCCGGGCCGATCGCGACGAGGGTCATGTCGGCGTTGTCTTCAGGCAGGGTGCTGAGGTTTTTCAGCTCGAAATCGAGTTTGTCGTAAACGAATTCGATCGGCTCGCTGGGGCGCGCATCCACGAAGTGCAGGTTGCCGCCGGCCAGCTGGATCCGGTCGATGCGCAGTGGAAAGGGTTTGGCGTCGGGATCGGCCGGGGTGGGCTCGCTGGCCGGGAGCTTGAACAGACCGAGAAGATTGAGCTGGCCGTCCTTGGCGAACAGGATCTCGGTCTTGGATTTTTCCAGTTCGATATCGGACAGATGCAGGGCTTTGGTCCACAGGCTGTCGAGTTGCAGGTTGGCGTACAGACGTTCGAAGCCGACCTGTTCTTTGCCCGGCTCGCCGATCACCAGGCCCCACAGCGTGAGTTCAAGGCTGAACGGGTTGAGTTCGATGCGCTGCAGATGCGCCGGCACCGTGGCGTAGTTGGCCAGTTGCTGATTTATCACCCTGAGCGCAATGCCCGGCAAAATCAGGAACCCCAGCAGGCTGTAGAGGGCCAGGGCAGTCAACAGGGCGCCAATCGCGCGAATCAATCCTTTGGGCATGTGCGGCTTCATCTGTCTGAATCGGAGTGCCTTGGAGTATGGCACGCGATTCCGGTTCCGAAGTACATCGCGCGAGACAGGATTGTTCAGATTTGTCTGCAATTTCTGTAGGAGCTTCCGAAGGCTGCTCCTGCAGAGGTAAAGATCAGAGCTGCAGAATCAGTGTCTTCAACGGCGGTTGTTGATCCCGCGAAGGGAAGTCGGCACCTGGCGTCATCACGCTCCATTCACGCACCGGCCGCCCGGCTTTTTCGGCGCAGCGCAGCACCTGTTCGCGCCAGTCGTCCATGCTGACTTTCGCCAGATTGTTGCAGCAGATCAGCACGCCATTCTCGGCGGTGGTCAGCAGGGCCGGCTTGAGCAGGCTTTGATAATCGCGCAGCAGGTCGACGGTGCCGAACGCACTCTTGGCCCACGCGGGCGGGTCGAGCAGCACCAGATCGTACTGGCGCTGTTCCAGGCGCTGATAGCTCGGCAGTTTCTGCCCGCGACGCTGGCTGATCGGCAGGCCGGCCAGTTGGCGGATCGCCGGGAAGTAGTCGGACTGGATGAACTCCATGGTCGGCAGTTGCGGGTTGAGCTGACCGTTCTCGCGCCCCACCGCCAGATTGCCTTCGGCGAAATCCAGGTTGCACACTTCGCGCGCCCCGCCGGCCGCTGCGCTGAGACCGACGCCGCAGGTGTAGGAAAACAGGTTGAGTACGCTTTTACCCTTGGCGTGATCCTTGACCCAGCCACGGGTGTTGCGCAGGTCGAGGAACAGCAGCGGATCCTGCCCGGCGTGGCGTCCGCGCACACGATAATTCAGGCCCCATTCGTGGCCGACCAGATCGGCCAGCGCGGCGTCGTCGGCGCGGTAGACGCTGTCTTCACGATCGATCCGCGAGTTGCCACGGGAGCGGTCGTTGTAGACCAGCAGGGTTTCAAGGCCGAGAGTCTGGTTGACCATGGCGTGCAGTTGCAGCAGGTCTTCGCGCGCCAGGGTCTGGTGGAAACTTTGCACCATCAGTTGCGGGCCGTAGCGGTCGATGGTCAGGCCGCCGGCGCCTTCCTGGCTGCCGTGGAACAGCCGATAGCAGTCGGTGCCCTGACTGTGCAGCTCGGCGAGCAGATCCTGGCGTTGATCGAGGGCGGCGCGCAGCGCCAGGTTCAAGGAAGACATGCGGGCGCCTTGCTGGAGGGAATCGGGGCGCGGGAGTTTAGCAGCAACTCGGCTGCAAGCGGCGAGCTTCAGGCTTGAGGCTCGCCGCTTGCAGCCGCGCTTACTGGTTCAGGCGTTTGTCTATCAAGCCCTGCACCACGCTCGGATCCGCCAGCGTCGAGGTGTCGCCAAGACTGTCGAGTTCGTTGCAGGCGATCTTGCGCAGGATCCGCCGCATGATCTTGCCCGAGCGGGTCTTCGGCAGGGCCGGGGCCCACTGGATCAGGTCCGGTTTGGCGAAGCTGCCGATTTCCTTGCTGACGTGGGCCAGCAGTTCTTTCTTCAGTTCATCGTTGGGCTCGGTGCCGTTCATCGGTGTGACGAACGCATAAATCCCCTGACCTTTGACATCGTGGGGATAACCGACAACGGCGGCCTCAGCGATGCTGTCGTGCAGCACCAGCGCGCTCTCCACTTCGGCGGTACCGATGCGATGGCCGGAGACATTGATCACGTCGTCGATGCGCCCGGTGATCCAGTAATCGCCGTCCTCGTCGCGGCGGGCGCCGTCGCCGGTGAAGTAGTAACCGGGATAGGGCTTGAAGTAGGTGTCGACCATGCGCTGCGGATCGCCGTAGACGCTGCGGATCTGTGCCGGCCAGCTCGACTTGATCGCCAGCACGCCGCTGCCGGCGCCCTTGATTTCCTTGCCGTGCTCATCGAGCAGCACCGGTTGCACGCCGAACATCGGCTGGGTGGCGCAGCCCGGTTTGATCCGCTGAGCACTGACCAGCGGGCTGAGCATGATGCCGCCGGTTTCGGTCTGCCACCACGTATCGACTATCGGGCAGCGTTGTTCGCCGACCACGTTGAAATACCATTCCCACGCTTCCGGGTTGATCGGCTCACCGACACTGCCGAGCAATCTGAGGCTTTGTCGCGAAGTTTCCTGCAAGGGCCCGGCGCCTTCACGCATCAATGCGCGCAGGGCGGTGGGGGCGGTGTAGAAGATGTTGACCTTGTGTTTGTCGATCACCTGCCAGAAACGCGAAGTGCTCGGGTAGCTCGGCACGCCTTCGAAAATCAGGGTGGTGGCGCCGTTGGCCAGCGGGCCGTAGACGATATAGCTGTGGCCGGTAACCCAGCCGACGTCGGCGGTGCACCAGAACACTTCGCCGTCGCGGTAGTCGAGGACGTACTTGAAGGTCATCGCCGCCTGCAGCAGGTAACCGCCGGTGGTGTGCAACACGCCCTTGGGTTTGCCGGTGCTGCCGGAGGTGTAGAGGATGAACAGCGGGTCTTCGGCGTCCATCGGTTCCGGCGGGCAATCGTCGCTGACGTCGCGCACGGCCTGGTGATACCAGAGGTCGCGGCCTTCGACCCAGTCGACTTTGTTCTGGGTACGCTCGACCACCACGACGGTGCTGACATTCGGACAACTCTGCAGGGCTCTGTCGACGTTCTGTTTCAGCGGCACGAATTTGCCACCGCGCACGCCCTCGTCGGCGGTGATCACGGTGCGGCAGTCAGCGTCGAGAATGCGGTCGCGCAATGAGTCCGGGGAGAAACCGCCAAACACTACCGAGTGAATCGCGCCGATCCGTGCGCAGGCGAGCATGGCGTAGGCGGCTTCGGGGATCATCGGCATGTAAATGCACACCCGGTCGCCTTTTTTCACGCCACGGCTTTTCAGCACGTTGGCCAGGCGGCAGACGTGGTGATGGAGTTTGCTGTAGGTGATTTGCGTCGACTCGGCCGGGTCGTCGCCTTCCCAGAGGATGGCGGTCTGATCGCCGCGCGTTTCCAGATGGCGGTCGATGCAGTTGTAGCTGACGTTCAGCTTGCCACCGGCAAACCAGGCGGCGTCGCCGGTCTTCAGGTCATAGCGCTGGACGGTCTGCCACGGCGTGCTCCAGTCGAGGAAGCGGGTGGCCTGTTCGGCCCAGAAGGTGCTGGGGTGTTCAATGGATTCGCGGTACAGGCGCTGGTAGTCGTCCTGACTCAACTGTGCAGCCCGGCGGACGGCATCGGCTTTGGGGAACGTGCTGATATCGAACATGACGGTTCCTTATTCTTGTTGTGCGACAAGGATAAAGATGCGCCGAGAGCGGAGAGGGTTCAATACCTGTAAACAAACACCCCCTCGTGGCGAGGGGGTGTGTTCAGGGCGGGATCAGCCGCGGTGACGGCCGCGGAAGTAGTTGATCAGGCCTTGGGTGGACGGGTCTTCAGCGGCGGTTTCTTCGCTGCCGACCAGACGGTTGTACACGCCTTTGCCCAGTTCCTTGCCCAGTTCCACGCCCCACTGGTCGAAGGCGTTGATGCCCCAGACCACGCTTTGCACGAAGACTTTGTGTTCGTACATCGCCACCAGTGCGCCGAGACGACGCGGGCTGATGCGCTCGACCACCAGGGTGTTGCTCGGACGGTTGCCCGGGATCACCTTGTGCGGTGCGAGTTTCTGCACCTGGTCTTCGCTCATGCCCTTGTCGCGCAGTTCCGCTTCGGCTTCCGGCAGGGTCTTGCCGAGCATCAGCGCCTGGCTCTGCGAGAGGCAGTTGGCGTACAGCCACTGGTGGTGGTCGGAGACCGGGTTGAAGCTGACGATCGGCACGATGAAATCGGCCGGAATCAGTTGGGTGCCTTGGTGCAGCAACTGGTGGTAAGCATGCTGACCGTTGCAGCCGACGCCGCCCCAGATCACCGGGCCAGTGTCGGTCGACACCGGGGTGCCGTCCTGACGTACGCTCTTGCCGTTGGATTCCATGTCCAGCTGTTGCAAGTGCTTGGTGATGTTTCGCAGGTAATGGTCGTACGGCAGGATCGCGTGGCTCTGCGCGCCCCAGAAGTTGCCGTACCACACGCCGAGCAGGGCCAGCAGTACCGGCATGTTCTGTTCGAACGGCGCGCTCTGGAAATGCTGGTCCATGGTGTAGGCACCGGACAGCAGTTCCTTGAAGTTGGACATGCCGATGGCCAGCGCGATTGGCAGGCCGATGGCCGACCACAGCGAGTAACGACCGCCGACCCAGTCCCACATCGGGAAGATGTTTTCTTCGCGGATACCGAAAGCCACGGCTGCCGCGTTGTTGCTCGATACGGCGATGAAGTGGCGATACAGCTCGGCTTCCGAACCACCCTGGGCCAGGTACCAGGCACGGGCGGCCTGAGCGTTCTTCAGGGTTTCGAGGGTGTTGAACGATTTCGACGAAACGATGAACAGCGTGGTCTCGGCGCGCAGTTTTTGCGTCAGCTCGTGGAATTCGCTGCCGTCGATGTTCGCCAGGTAATGGCAGCGCACGCCTTTCTGGGCGTAGGACAGCAGGGCTTCGGAAACCAGCTCGGGGCCGAGGAACGAACCACCGATGCCGATGTTCACAACGTCGGTGATCGGCTTCTCGGTGTAACCGCGCCACAGACCGTCGTGGATGCGGCCCACGAGATCGGTGATCTGGTTCAGCACCTTGTGTACTTCAGGCATCACGTTGACGCCGTTGACCGACAGCTTGTCGCCGACCGGGCGACGCAGGGCGGTGTGCAGCGCCGGGCGGCCTTCGGAGGAGTTGACGATTTCGCCGTCGAACAGTGCCTTGATCGCGCCTTTGAGATCGACTTCATTGGCCAGACCCACCAGCAGGTTGCGGGTCTCGGCGTTGATCAGATTCTTCGAATAGTCGAGAAACAGTCCGCAGCTGCTGAGGGTGAACTGATTGAAGCGCTGCGGATCGGCGTTGAAGGCTTCGCGCATGCTGAAATCCTGCATGGCTTGGCGGTGATCTTTCAACGCTTGCCAGGCAGGCAGAGCGGTAACGTCATGAGGAGTGCGGTAGTACGCCATCGCTGCGGTTTTCCTTTTTACTTGAACGGCCTTTTGAACTCTGAAAAGACCTCCCCGCCATGTTTGGGCGAGGGGGCAACTGCGTCGACACGATTACTTTGGCGCAGGGCGAATACAGTAAACCCAGCGCCGCGATCTGTCTTGGCTTTGTCTGACCTGTTTTCGGTACTTTTTTAACATTGATAACAGACGGGGCCGACAGACGGCGAGTAATGCGAGCAAGTCCCTGCTTATCGCGTGGCGTCGAACGGCAGGAAGTTTGCCCGATGGGCAGGTGCTCAGCAATACGGTCTGGAAGTGCGTGCACACGCTGTGGGAGCGGGGTTGCTCCCACAGCGTTTGCCGGTGTTCAGGCGGGGGTATCGAGATTCAGATGCAGGTTGTCGATCAACCGGGTGGTGCCGAGGAAGGCCGCGACCAGAATCACCAGATCGCGATCCTCCGCCGTTGCCGGACGCAGGGTCAGGGCGTGGCGGATTTCCAGGTAGTCCGGACGCAGGCCGGCGGCTTCCAGTTGCTGGCGTTGCGCCTGGATCAGGGTAGGGAAGTCGCGCTCGCCTTGCTTGATCGACTCGGCAATGCTGCTCAGGGTGCGATAGACCACCGGCGCCACGGCGCGCTGTTCTTCACTGAGGAATCCGTTGCGCGACGACAGCGCCAGACCGTCGGCGGCGCGTACGGTCGGCTCGCCAATGATCTGGATCGGCATGTTCAGGTCGTGCACCAGCGCGCGGATCACTGCCAGTTGCTGGAAGTCTTTCTGGCCGAAGATCGCCAGGTCCGGCTGGACCATGTTGAACAGCTTGCTGACTACCGTCGCCACGCCTTCGAAGTGCCCCGGACGGCTGGCGCCGCACAGGCCTTCGGACAGTTGCGGCACGCTGACCCGGGTCTGACCGGCCATGCCGTCGGGGTACATTTCCTCGACGGTCGGGGCGAACAGCAGATCGCATCCGGCTTCCAGCAGTTTTTCCTGATCCGCCGCCAGGGTGCGCGGGTACTTGTCGAGGTCTTCGCCGGCGCCGAACTGCAGCGGGTTGACGAAAATGCTCGCGACCACGAAGTCCACGCGCTGGGTGGCTTTGGTGATCAGCGCGATGTGGCCGCTGTGCAGGTTGCCCATGGTCGGCACGAAGCCGATGCGCTTGCCTTCACTGCGGGCGCGCGCCACGGCGGCGCGCAGTTCACGTACGGTTTTGACGGTGTTCATGCAGAGAATCCGTGTTCGATTCCGGGGAAAGTGGTGGCTTTGACTTCACTGACGTAAGCCTTCAGCGCGGACTGGATGCTGTCCTGACCCTGCATGAAGTTTTTCACGAATTTCGGCACACGGCCGCTGATCGACAGGCCGAGCATGTCGTGCAGTACCAGCACCTGACCGTCGGTATCCGAACCGGCGCCAATGCCGATCACCGGGATTTTCACGGCCTGGCTGATTTCAGCCGCCAGTTCGCTCGGCACGCATTCGAGCAGCAACATGGCTGCACCGGCCTGCTCCAGCGAGATCGCGTCGGCGCGCATCTGGCGTGCCTGGTTCTCGTTACGACCCTGCACTTTATAGCCACCGAGAATGTTCACGGCTTGCGGGGTCAGGCCCATGTGGGCGCAGACCGGCACACCGCGTTCGGCCAGCAGGCGGATCGAGTCCGCCAGCCACAAGGCGCCTTCGACCTTGACCATGTGCGCGCCGGCCTGCATCAGCAGGGCGCTGTTGGTCATGGTTTGCTCAAGGGTGGCGTTGGCCATGAACGGCAGGTCGGCCAGGATCAGGGCATCAGAGTTGCCGCGTTTGACGCTGGCAACGTGGTAGGCCATTTCTGCGGTGGTCACCGGCAGGGTGCTGTCGTGACCCTGCAGGACCATGCCGAGGGAGTCGCCCACCAGCAGCACTTCGACACCGGCCTCGTTGCAGGCGTGGGCGAAGGTCGCGTCATAGCAGGTCAGCATGGTGATCTTTTCACCTTTCTGCTTGAGGCTCTGGAGCGTGGTCAGGGTGATGGCTGGCATGTAAGAAATCCTCGTTCAGGCGCTTTGGAAACTACTGCGAGTAACGCGCGTGATTCGTCATCTATTCAGGCGCACGCTCTTTTGTCGTGCTTATAAGGCCTGGATTGCGCCCTTGTATGCCGGGTTGGCGGCAGCGGGACGCCTATAGTCGTGATGAGGCCTCAGGAAGTCAATTGCATGTGTTACCGCATTGTTACGAGGGGAGTGTTACCGGCGTTACTGATGCGATTCAGCGGGCCGGCGGGCCTGATCTGCGGGGTTTTTGTCCTACAAGAAAGCAAAATGCGGGAGCCGATGGGCTCCCGCATCAGCGGTTTGTATCAGGCGTGGGAGAGGCGTTCGAGGCCGACGAACGGGCAGGCTGCAAGAAGATCGGCAAGGGTGCGGCCATCGGCCAGACTCAGATCTTCGGGCGCCAGTTCGGCCAGGGGATAGAGAACGAACGCGCGTTCCTGCATGTGGTAATGCGGGACTTTCAGGCGCGGCTCTTCGATCAGGCGATCACCGAACAGCAGAATGTCCAGATCCAGCGTGCGTGGGCCCCAACGCTCCAGTCGTTCGCGGCCCTGATCGTTTTCGATCGCCTGCAAGGCATCGAGCAGATCCAGCGGGGCGAGCGCGCTGTCGAGCGCGGCAACCGCGTTGGTGTAACGCGGTTGGCCCGGCAGCAGCGAGTCGCTTTGGTAGAAGGCAGACACGCCGACCAGTTCGGTGTCGGGCAATTGCCCCAGTGCGTTGACCGCGCTGCGCAGTTGTTCGGCCGGGTCAGCCAGGTTGCTGCCCATGCCGATGTAGATGCGTTCCATGCCTTATTCGCCCGTGGCGCTCGGTGCGCCGGCGCGCTTGCGCTTGGAACCGCTGCTGCGGCGACGCTTGCGCGGTGCGCCACTGGCGTCATCACCCTTGCCGCTGAGGTCGCGGATCATGTCGCGACGTTCGCTGTCGTTGGCGTCCTGATAATCGGTCCACCATTCGCCCAGGCCATCGGTCTGCTCGCCGGCGCTTTCACGCAGCAGGAGGAAGTCGTAGCCGGCGCGGAAGCGCGGATTGTCCAGCAGCAGGTCGGCGCGTTTGCCGCTGCGGCGTGGCAGGCGTTCCTGCATATCCCAGATCTCGCGGATCGGCATGGTGAAGCGTTTTGGAATCGCGATGCGCTGGCACTGTTCGGCGATCAGTTCGTGAGCGCCTTCCTGCATGGCCGGAATCGGCGGCATGCCGCGCTCTTGCAGACGTAGCACGCGGGCCGGCAGGGCAGGCCACAGCAGTGCGGCAAACAGGAACGCCGGGGTCACTGGTTTGTTCTGCTTGATCCGCAAGTCGGTGTTGGTCAGTGCTTCGCTGATCAGCGTGTGGGTGTATTCCGGGTTGTGTTCCAGCGCATCGGCACTGGCCGGGAACAGCGGCGCGAACAGTTGCAGGTCGACCAGCATCTCGAACGTGATCGCGCCATGACCGGAGAGGAACAGCTTGAGCACTTCCTCGAACAGGCGGGCCGACGGGATCTCGCGCAGCATCGGCGCCAGTTCGCGGATCGGCTGGACGGTGTGCTTCTCGATACCGAAATTGAGCTTGGCGGCGAAACGCACGGCCCGCAGCATCCGCACCGGGTCTTCCTGGTAACGCTGCTTCGGGTCGCCGATCAGACGGATCAGGTGATTGCGGATGTCGTGCACGCCGTTGGCGTAGTCGAGGATGCGCTCGCTGACCGGATCGTAATACAGGGCGTTGATGGTGAAGTCGCGGCGTTGCGCGTCTTCTTCCAGGGTGCCGTAGACGTTGTCACGCAGAATGCGCCCGCTCTCGTTGCGCGAAGACTGGTTGCTGTCTTCGTCGTCTTCGTTTTGCGGGTGATTGGCGCGGAAGGTCGCGACTTCGATGATTTCGCGACCGAAATGGATGTGTACCAGCTTGAAGCGGCGGCCGATGATCCGCGCATTGCGGAATTCGGCGCGAACCTGCTCGGGGGTGGCGCTGGTGGCGACGTCGAAGTCTTTGGGCGTGATGCCCAGCAGCATGTCTCGCACGCAACCGCCAACCAGGTAGGCCTGGTAGCCGGCGCCCTGCAGACGTTCGACGATGTTGACCGCGTAACGGCTGAATTGCGCCTTCTGCAGCGAATGTTGGCCGCTGCTGAGGACTTCAGGCGTGCTACGGATGTGTTGCGTACGACGCAGGGGAGTTCGGAATGACTGGAACAGCTTCTTCAGCATGGGATGCACTGTTTGAAGGAATGTTCGGCCATACCAGAGAATGACCGCATGATGGGCCGGGATTCTAGCATTTAGTCGAGGGATGGTGTAGGACGCTGCCGTTTTGCGCTGCAAGCCGCAGGCTAGAGGGGGTGAAGATGCGTCAGAAGGGGGGGATTTGCCGTAAAGGAGAAACTACAAGGGGAGCCGAAGCTCCCCAAGAAGTAGTTGCGTGCTCTTTTTATTATTGATTCGGGCTTCTTGTTTTTGTTGAGTGCCCTCGCCATGAAGCTTTTCCTTCATGGCCCTCCCAATCGGGAGCCAAGAGCAAACGGATTGCTTTGGTCGCTGTGTTGCAGTGATCTTGCGATCCAACCAGTACAGGCTCTGTCTTAAGACAGTTTTTGTTGTTCTCGGCCTGGTCGTGGGGCTAGCCCCAAATACAACGCCTCTCCAAAAGAATCAGTTAGCTGCGCCTCTCGCCGTCTTGTTTTTATTGTGCGTGAGTCGATTCGTCTTATTTTTATTGTCTTGTGCATTGCTTGTTATTGTTCTTGTACCAAACATATAGCAGGTGCCGTGCCAACTTTTGCGAACCCCAATAAAACAAGGGGTTAGGTCGATATAACCGTTTTCGCAGGGCGAAAAAAAGCCGGGGTTTCGTTACCGATAACCCCGGCTTCTGTTACGTGAAAAGACTGAGGTAACAGTTTTTTCACATCCTCAACCGTTACCCGCCCACTCGACAGGTAACGTTCAGCTCTCGCTGGCGACCCCGGTCTTGCGCCGTGGAATGCCCAGACGCTGACGACGCTCCCACAGGCATTTGCGGCTGACGCCCAGTTTGCGCGCCAGTTCGGTCTCGGTCATGTGGTCCTGATGCTCGAGTACGAAATGCTGGAAGTAGTCTTCCAGTGACAGATCTTCGGTCGGCTCGTGGCTGCTGTTGCTGGCGTTACCGGGCTGTTGAGCCGGCAGGCCGATGAATTCGTCGTCCACCAGGTCGCCCAGCTCGATGTCGATGCCCAGCAGGTCGGCAGAGATTTCCGGGCTTTCGCTCAGAATCACGGCGCGCTCGACGGCGTTTTCCAGCTCCCGCACGTTACCCGGCCAGGAATAGTGCCGGATCGCCTGTTCGGCATCGGCGGCAAATTTCAGGTCGGTGCGGTTGATGCGGGCGCTCTGACGAGCAAGGAACGCATTGGCGATTTCGTTGACGTCGGCGCCACGCTCGCGCAGGGCCGGCAGTTTCAACGCGATCACATGGAGGCGGTAGTACAAGTCTTCACGGAACTGACCGATTTTCGCCAGGCTCTTGAGGTCCCGGTGGGTCGCGGCGATCAACCGGACATCGACCTTCTGCGACTGGACCGAGCCAACCCGGCGAATTTCGCCTTCCTGCAGTACGCGTAGCAAACGAGCCTGGGCTTCCAGTGGCAATTCACCGATCTCGTCGAGGAACAGCGTGCCGCCGTCCGCCGCTTCCACCAGACCGGCGCGACCGGCGCTGGCACCGGTGAACGCACCTTTCTCGTGACCGAACAGTTCGGACTCGATCAGGCTTTCCGGGATGGCGGCGCAGTTCACCGAGATCATCGGTGCCTTGGCCCGTTTCGACAGGTTGTGCAGGGCGCGGGCCACCAGTTCTTTACCGGTACCGGATTCGCCCTGGATCAGCACATTGGAATCGGTCGGCGCGACTTTACGGATCTTGCCGTAAAGGTCCTGCATCGGCGGGCACGAGCCGATGATGCCGATTTCGCCATTGCTGTTGTCGATGGCGGATTTGCCGCTGCCATTGGCCGGTTTGGCAGGAGCCGCTTCGCCGGCGGCAGGCGCCGACTGGCGATCACGCAGGATCCGCGCGACAGCCTGAAGCATTTCATCGTGGTCGAAAGGCTTGGCGATGTAATCCACCGCGCCCATCTTCATCGAGTCGACCGCCGAGCGGAGGCTGGCGTAGCTGGTCATGATCAGCACCGGCGTGCCCTGGCCGAGCTTGATCAGCTCGGTACCCGGAGCGCCCGGCAGTCGCAGGTCGCTGACGATCAGATCGAATGTGGGAATACTGAAGCGTTCTTGTGCTTCCTGCACTGAACCGGCTTCGCTGACCTGGTACTGGTTACGTTCCAGCAGGCGGCGCAAGGCGGAGCGGATAATGGTTTCGTCTTCGACGATCAAAATGTGCGGCATTGATTCGATACTCTCGACGGTCTCAGTTCACAGCGGACGTCGCTTCGACATGGCGCGGCAATGTCACCCGGATACGGGTGCCGCGCTGGCTCTGAACATCAGCCGGGCTGTCGATGGTGATTTGTCCATAATGCTCTTCAACGATGGAATAGACCAGTGCAAGGCCCAGACCGGTGCCTTCGCCAGGATCCTTGGTGGTGAAGAAGGGTTCGAACAATCGATCCATGATGCTCGACGGAATACCGCTGCCTTCGTCTTCGACGATCAGATCGACCGTGTGTTCGCCGGCTTCACTCTTCACGCGTACCGCACTGCCGGCAGGCGAGGCGTCACGGGCGTTGGAGAGCAGATTGATCAAAACCTGGGCGAGCCGCTGCGGATCGCCTTCGACCCAGTGATCGGGATCGCACAGGTTGTAGAACTGGACTTCGAAATTGCGCCGGTTCAGGGCCAGCAGGCCGATGGCGTCCTGGGCGACTTCCGCCAGACAGACGGGCTCGTCGCTGTGCTGATGGCTGCCGGCGTGGGCGAAGCTCATCAACGACTGGACGATGCGTGAAACGCGCTTGGTCTGCTCGAGGATCTGGCCGCTGATTTCCGTCAGCTCACCGTCCTCTTCGCGCTCTTCCCGCAGGTTTTGCGCGAGGCAGGCGATGCCGGTGATCGGATTGCCGATTTCGTGAGCAACACCCGCTGCGAGTCGACCGATGCTGGCCAGACGCTCGGAATGAACCAGTTTGTCTTCGAGCATCTGGGTTTCGGTCAGGTCTTCCACCAACAGCACCAGGCCGCTGTTGCCCGGTGCCAGCGGCTCGTCGATGGCCGCTTTGTGCAGGTTCAGCCAGCGGGTCTGGCCGTCGAGAGCCAGGTGCTGCTTGTGCAAGTGCTCGTCGGGCAGGTGGATGAAGCCTTGCAACAGATCTTTCCACGGATTGGCGATGGTGCTCAGGCGCGAGCCGACCACCCGTTGCGCGGCAATCCCGGTCAGTTCTTCCATGGCCTTGTTCCACATCAGGATCTCCTGATCCTTGGCCAGCGAGCAGACGCCCATCGGCAGTTCCTGCAGGGTCTGGCGGTGGTAGCGGCGCAAGGCGTCGAGTTCGGCGGCCAGCCCGGTCAGACGCGAGTGGTAATCCTCGAGGCGGCTTTCAATGAAGTGGATGTCTTCGGTGACGTAGTTTTCGCCGCCGGCCTTGTAGGGCAAGAAGGTTTCCACCATGTCCTGGGCGACGCTCGGGCCCATCAGACCGGAGAGGTTGGCTTCGATCCGGTCGCGCAGACGGCGCAAGGCATAAGGGCGGCGCTCGTCGAATGGCAGATAAAGGTCGCGCAGGGCCTGCTCGACTTCTTTCTGCGCAGCCTTGGCGCCCAGCGGTTTGGCCAGTTGCGTGGCGAATTCCTGCGGCGAGGCGGCGTGCAATTCGCGGCGCTGCGGACGACGTACGTTGTCCACCGCGCAGGCTTCGGCGGCGCTGGCCTCTTCGGGGCTGGCATTGGTGAACAGCGAAATCAGCGTGAACATCAGGACGTTGGCTGCCAGCGAGGCGATGGCCGCCATGTGCCAACTGGTGTCGTCCAGCACGTAGATCATGTTCAGCAGCGGAATATAGAAACCCTGCAGGTTGCCGACCAGCGGCAAGAGCATGGTCACTACCCACACCACAATCCCCGCCAGCAGACCGGCGATAAAGCCGCGGCGATTGGCGGTCGGCCAGTACAGCACCGACAGCACACCCGGCAGGAATTGCAGGGTCGCGACGAAGGCGACGATGCCAAGGTTGGCCAGATCCTGCTCGGCGCCCAGCATCAGATAGAAGCAGAAACCGGCCATGATGATCGCGACGATCAGCGCCCGGCGGGTCCATTTCAACCAGCGATAGATATTGCCCTCGGCCGGTGGCTGGTAGAGCGGCAGCACCAGATGGTTCAGTGCCATGCCCGACAGCGCCAGCGTGGTGACGATGATCAGGCCGCTGGCCGCCGACAGTCCGCCGACATAGGCCAGCAACGCCAGCGACTTGCTGTTGGCGGCGATACCGATGCCGAGGGTGAAGTATTCCGGATTGGTGGTGGCGCCGAGTTTCAGGCCGGCCCAGAGAATCAGCGGCACGGCCAGGCTCATCAGCAGCAGGAACAGCGGCAGGCCCCAGCTTGCGCTGACCAGCGAGCGCGGGTTGAGGTTTTCGGTGAAGGTCATGTGATACATGTGCGGCATCACGATCGCCGAGGCGAAAAACACCAGCAGCAACGTGCGCCACGGGCCTTCCTGCAATGGCGTGTGCAAGGCGGCGAGGGCGGTCTGGTTCTGCAGCAGCCACAGTTCGAGCTGTTGCGGGCCGTCGAATACGCCGTACAGCGCGTAGAGGCCAACGCCGCCGAGGGCGGCCAGTTTGATCACCGATTCGAAAGCAATCGCGAACACCAGCCCTTCGTGCTTTTCACGGGTGGCGATATGACGGGAGCCGAAGAAGATCGTGAACAGGATGATCAATGCGCAGAACGCCAGGGCCACGCGATTCTGCACCGGTTCGCCGGTGAGGATGCCGATGGAATCGGCCACGGCCTGGATCTGCAACGCCAGCAACGGCAATACGCCGATCAGCATGAAAATCGTGGTCAGCGCACCGGCCCAGGTGCTGCGGAAGCGGAAGGCGAACAGGTCTGCCAGCGACGACAGTTGATAAGTGCGGGTGATCTTCAGAATCGGATACAGCAGCACCGGCGCCAGCAGAAACGCGCCGGATACCCCGAGATAACTGGACAGAAAACCGTAGCCGTACTGATAGGCCAGACCCACCGTGCCATAGAACGCCCACGCACTGGCGTAGACCCCCAGCGACAGGGTGTAGGTCAACGGATGGCGAATGATCGCCCGCGGGATCATGCCCCGTTCACTGATCCAGGCCACGCCGAACAACGCGGCCAGGTAGGCGGCGCTGATCAGCAGCATCTGGGTCAGGCTAAAGCTCATCGGCATCTTTTTGGCTCTGCAGGATGAAGGTCACGACAATCAGGATCAGCCAGAGCAGATAAGGGCGATACCAGGCGCCCGTAGCGTCGATCCACCAATCCATGATGGCGGGAGAAAACAGGTAGATCCCCACGACCAGAAGCAGGACCAAGCGATAGATGTACATCCCGGCCTCTCTTTTTTATGCGCGTGCCCGAAAACGTGCGGCGATGGTAACGGATGGGCGCGCCACTGCAAGTGTCGTCACAGCAGTTGCGCTTCGGGCAGGGTCAGTGTGCGCGGGATTTTCAAGGCATCCCAGTGGGCGCTGCCCCAGTTCAACAGTTCCTGCGGCGAGGCGTGGGCCAGTTCGAGCCCCGGGTTTTGCCCCAGTGCGCGCAAGGCCCGCAGCAACAATGGTGTGGCCTGATCGGCTTCCAGCGGTGGCGAGCGATAGGACTTGCCGAGCTTGTTGCCGTCCGGCTGGGTAATCAGTGGCAGATGCAGATAGCGCGGCTGGCGCAGGCCCAGCAATTCCTGCAGATAGAGCTGGCGTGGCGTGGAGTCGAGCAGATCGGCACCGCGCACGATGTCGGTGATGCCCTGCCACGCGTCGTCCAGTACCACCGCCAGTTGGTAGGCGTAGAGGCCGTCGCGGCGGCGGATCACGAAATCTCCCACGTCACGGCCCAGGTGCTGGCGGTATTCGCCCTGCACCCGGTCGATGAAGTGGTATTCCAGCTCTGGCACGCGCAGGCGGATCGCGGCGTCTTCCTGACCATGGCCGGCATTGCGGCACAGTCCCGGATAAATGCCGTGGTACGGCTCCAGTTGTTTGCGCGAGCAGGTGCAGGCGTAGGCCAGGCCGTGATTGAACAGGCTGTCGAGGACTTGAGCATAGGCTTCGTGCCGGTCGCTCTGGCGGACCATTTCGCCGTCCCATTCGAAGCCATAGCTTTCCAGTGCCTTGAGAATCGCCGCTTGCGCGCCCGGCTCTTCGCGAGGCGGATCGAGATCTTCCATGCGCACCAGCCAGCGGCCATTCACCGAGCGGGCATCCAGATAAGAAGCGAGCGCCGCTACCAGCGAGCCAAAGTGCAGGTGTCCACTGGGGGTCGGGGCAAAGCGGCCAATGTAGGCGGGGGAGGTGTTGGCAGTCATGAGGGCGATGTTACTTGAGAGTCAAAGAACAGCAGAAACAAAAACGGAGCGTTCGCACGCTCCGTTTTTCGTTCAGGCCGGGATTATTTGCCGACCTGCTTTTCCTTGATTTCCGCCAGGTTCTTGCAGTCGACGCACATGTCGGCAGTCGGACGGGCCTCGAGGCGCTTGACGCCGATCTCGATGCCGCAAGAGTCGCACCAGCCGTACTCTTCGTCTTCGATCAGTTGCAGGGTCTTGTCGATCTTCTTGATCAGTTTGCGCTCGCGGTCGCGGGCGCGCAGCTCGAGGGCGAACTCTTCTTCCTGACTGGCACGGTCGGCCGGATCAGGAAAGTTGGCCGCTTCGTCTTTCATGTGATCAACAGTGCGGTCGACTTCCTGCATCAAGTCCAGTTTCCACTTGGTCAGGATCTTGGTGAAGTGCGCGCGCATTGGAGCGCCCATGTACTCTTCGCCCGCTTTCGGGACGTAGGGTTCGAAACCGCTGAGTGTCTGACTTGCCTGTTGCTTTGCTTGGGTGGGCATGAAATGGACCGCCTCTACTCTTGTAATCCATTGCGCAGGATTGCTCCATCACCGACACCTGCCGGCCCTGCGGCTGCAAGCGGGCGAACTTACCAGATCAATTCGGCCCGCGCTACTCCCGGATGTCGAGCGCGCGGCCAGTGGGGCTTGCAAATGTTTGCCAAGCCATGTCCGGCAATGTTGCAGACCTGCTCAATCACTGATTTTAGTCAATCCTGGAGCGTACGCCCGGGTCGTTACAGTCCAGTGTTCTTGAGGCTGTGACCGTTGCGGGTTCTCGCTCGTTCCGGCAGATGGGTAGAATCGTTTCTTTTCCCTCGTTGAAGGAAGGCCAATGGCTCAGCCCTACAGTGCGCGCAGTCGTGCGATCGAACCGTTCCATGTGATGGCGTTGCTGGCGCGGGCCAATGAATTGCAGGCCGCCGGCCACGATGTGATCCACCTGGAAATCGGCGAACCTGACTTCACCACCGCCGAGCCGATCATCCGCGCGGGTCAGCAAGCCCTGACAGACGGGAAAACCCGCTACACCGCGGCCCGTGGCATTCCCGAGCTGCGCGAGGCGATTTCCGGCTTCTATCAAACGCGCTATGGCCTCAACATCGATCCCCGACGGATTCTCATCACGCCGGGCGGCTCCGGCGCGTTGCTGCTGGCCAGCGCGTTGCTGGTGGATCCGGGCAAGCACTGGCTGCTGGCCGACCCCGGCTATCCTTGCAACCGGCATTTTCTGCGACTGGTCGAAGGCGCGGCGCAGCTTGTGCCGGTCGGCCCGGACGTTCGCTATCAACTGACGCCGGACCTGGTGGCGCGCCACTGGGATCACGACAGCGTCGGCGCGCTGGTCGCTTCGCCAGCCAACCCGACCGGTACGATTCTGACACGCGATGAGCTGGCCGGTTTATCCACAGCCATCAAGGCGCGTCACGGGCATCTGGTGGTGGACGAGATCTATCACGGCCTGACTTACGGCACCGACGCAGCCAGTGTGCTGGAAGTCGATGACAGTGCATTTGTCCTCAACAGTTTCTCCAAATATTTCGGCATGACCGGATGGCGCCTCGGCTGGCTGGTGGCGCCGGATGCGGCGGTCAGTGAGCTGGAAAAGCTCGCGCAGAACCTCTACATCAGCGCGCCAAGCATGGCCCAACACGCAGCGCTGGCCTGTTTCGAGCCGGACACCATCGCGATTCTCGAAGAGCGCCGCGCCGAGTTCGGCCGTCGTCGCGACTTCCTGCTGCCGGCATTGCGTGAACTGGGTTTCAACATTGCCGTGGAGCCGGAAGGCGCGTTCTATTTGTATGCCGATATCAGCCAGTTCGGCGGCGATGCCTTCGCGTTCTGTCGGCATTTTCTCGAAACCGAACATGTGGCATTCACTCCGGGGCTGGATTTCGGCCGCTATCAGGCCGGGCATCATGTGCGCTTTGCCTACACGCAAAACCTCCCTCGCCTACAGGAAGCGGTGGAACGCATCGCCCGTGGCTTGAAGAGCTGGCAAGGCTGATGCGCTTTCATCCTCCTCTTGAAGAAGGCCGGTTGATCCGCCGTTACAAGCGTTTTCTCGCCGATATCGAAACCGTTGGCGGCGAGTTGCTGACCATTCATTGCCCGAACACCGGCTCGATGCTCAATTGCCAGGTTGAGGGCGGGCAGGTCTGGTTCAGCCGCTCCAATGACCCGAAGCGCAAGCTGCCCGGTACCTGGGAAGTCGGCGAAACACCGCAGGGCCGGCTGTTTTGCGTGAACACCGGGCGCGCCAACGCACTGGTCGAAGAGGCCTTGCAGGCGGGCGTAATCAGTGAACTGAACGGCTTTACCGGGCTCAAGCGCGAAGTGGCATACGGACAGGAAAAGAGCCGGATCGATTTTCGCCTCGACTATCCGACGGGCCCGGCCTACGTGGAAGTGAAAAGCGTCACGCTCGGTTTCGACGGCACGGCAGTGGCAGCGTTTCCCGATGCGGTGACAGAGCGCGGCGCCAAGCATTTGCGTGAGCTGGCGCATCTGGCCAGGGACGGGATTCGCGCGGTGCAGTTGTACTGCGTCAATCTCACCGGTATCGAAGCGGTGCGTCCTGCCGAGGAAATCGACTCGGCCTACGCCGCTGCGCTGCGTGAGGCGGTGGCGTGCGGGGTCGAAGTCCTGGCGTACGGCGTGCGTTTGAGCCATGAAGAGATGGTGATCGACCGGCGCCTGGATGTGCTGCTCAACGGTTAAACATCGATCCACAGCCCCTGCGCGTCTTCACGGCAAGGGATGGCCGTCAGCGATTGCCCGGCGCACGGGCCGGCGACGCATTCACCGTCTTCGATCAGAAACAGTGCGCCGTGGGTGGCGCACTGGATCAGGCTGTTGCTTGGGTCGAGAAACTGGTCGGGCTGCCATTCCAGTCCGACGCCCCGATGCGGGCAGCGATTGAGATAGACGTAAGCCCGCCCCGCGCGGCGCACGGCAAACAGTTTTTTCCCGTCAATATCGAAACCGCGACTGCCGTCCTCAACCAGATCGGCGCCCGCGCAAAGAAACTTCATGGCTATCCTCAAATGTCGGCTCGTGTCTGGATATGTCCGAGCTTGACGTTCAAATGCAAACAATTATCAAATGGCCGCCTTCACCCGTGGCGAGGTGACCGCTGCCGAGGATACTTGGCCTGCCGTCCCGATGTCCGGGAAAACCTTTCAAGGAAGCTGTCTATGCGCCTGAGTACCCGCGTTGCCGTGCTGTGTGTCGGACTGTTGGTCAGCCACCAGGCTGCAGCGACCGAGTTGCCGCAACGTTGGGTCAGCGCCGGCGGTGCGTTGTCGGAGTGGGTGAGTGCGCTGGGTGGCGAGGCCAAACTGGTAGGCGTCGACACCACCAGCCAGCATCCCGAGTCTCTCAAGTCGCTACCGAGCATCGGCTATCAGCGCAGCCTGTCGGCCGAAGGCATTCTCAGCCTGCGCCCGGACATCCTGATCGGCACCGAAGAAATGGGCCCGCCCCTGGTGATCTCGCAGGTTCGCAGTGCCAAGGTGCAGGTGGAATTGTTTTCGGCTCAGCCGGATCTGCCGACACTGGAAAAAAATGTCACCCATCTGGGTCAGTTGCTGGGCGCCGAAAGCCAGGCCGCGCAATTGCTGCAAAGTTATCAACAGCAGCTTGATGCGCAAAAGGCGCGAGTGGCTGAAGCGCAGACCCAGCAGAAAGCGCCGGGCGTGCTGTTGCTGCTCGGACATGCCGGCGGCAAACCGCTGATCGCCGGCAAAGACACCGCCGCCGATTGGCTGCTGCAACAGTCGGGCGGGCATAACCTTGCGACCCACACCGGGTACAAGCCGTTTTCTGTGGAATCCCTGGCCAGCCTCGATCCTGAAGTGCTGGTATTCGCTGACCGTGCGCTGACCGGCGAGGCGGCGAAAACGGCGCTGTTCAAGGAAAACCCGATCCTCAATTCCAGCCGTGCGGCCAAGACCGGACGCGTGCTGGAGCTGGATCCGACGCTGCTGGTGGGCGGGCTCGGGCCGCGTTTGCCGGCTGCGCTCAAGACCCTGTCTGACGGTTTCTACCCGGCCCAGAGCGGCCAATGACCACGCTGGTCAAACCCCGTGGCTTGTTCATCGGCCTGATCTTGCTGTGCCTGCTGGCGATCTGGCTGTCGCTGGCGTTGGGGCCGGTCAGTCTGCCGTTGTTCGATACCTTGCGCGCTGCGCTGCGCTTGATCGGTGTGCCGCTGGCGCCGGACGGGCTGGAACAGGCTGAACTGATTCTCGGGCAGATTCGTCTGCCGCGTACGTTGCTCGGGCTGGCAGTCGGCGGTGTGCTGGCGCTGTCCGGGGTGGCGATGCAGGGGTTGTTTCGTAATCCGCTGGCCGATCCTGGGCTGGTCGGCGTCTCGAGCGGTGCGGCGTTGGGCGCGGCGGTGGCGATTGTCGGCGGTTCGTTTTTTGGCGGATTGCCGGAGTGGTTCGGGCCTTATCTGCTGTCGGTTTGCGCGTTTCTCGGTGGCCTCGGCGTAACGGCGTTGGTCTATCGACTCGGTCGCCGTAACGGGCAGACGAATGTTGCGACCATGTTGCTGGCGGGTATCGCTCTGACGGCGCTGGCCAGTTCGGTGGTGGGGCTGTTTACCTATCTGGCCGACGACGCCACATTGCGCACGTTGACGTTCTGGAACCTGGGCAGCCTTAACGGCGCGAGCTATGCGCGGTTGTGGCCGCTGCTGATCATCACCGCCGGTGTTGCACTTTGGCTTCCACGGCGGGCGAAGGCGCTCAATGCGTTGCTGCTCGGCGAATCGGAAGCCGGGCATCTGGGGATCGATGTAGAACGGCTCAAGCGCGAGCTGGTGTTCTGCACGGCGCTGGGTGTCGGTGCGGCGGTGGCAGCGGCGGGCATGATCGGTTTTGTCGGGCTGGTGGTGCCGCATCTGGTGCGCTTGCTCGCGGGGCCTGATCATCGGGTGTTGCTGCCGGCATCGGTGCTGGCCGGGGCGAGTCTGTTGCTGCTGGCGGATCTGGTGGCGCGGCTGGCGCTGGCGCCGGCGGAACTGCCGATCGGCATCGTCACGGCGTTCATCGGTGCGCCGTTCTTCCTTTATCTGTTGCTGCGAGGGCGTGCCTGATGCTGCGTGCGCACAATCTGCACATCCGCCGTGGCCGCAAGACCGTTCTGGCCGATGTCAGCCTGCAACTCGAACCGGGCGAAGTGCTTGGCGTGTTGGGGCCGAATGGCGCCGGCAAAAGCACCTTGCTCGGCGCGCTGTGCGGTGAGCTGAGCGCGCACGAGGGGGAAGTGCTGCTGGACGGTGAGGCCTTGAGTCATTGGAGTGGCACTCAGCGCGCGCAGCGGCTGGCGGTGTTGCCGCAGGTATCGACCCTGGATTTCGCCTTTCGTGTTGAAGAAGTGGTCGGCATGGGGCGTCTGCCTTATCAGAGCGGGCGGGTGCGCGATGACGAGATCGTCGCTGCCGCATTGCGGGCGGCCGATGCCGGGCACCTGAGTGGCCGCAGTTATCTGGCGTTGTCCGGCGGCGAGCGTCAGCGCGTGCATCTGGCGCGGGTGCTGGCGCAGCTCTGGCCAGGACAGGCGGGGCAGACGTTGCTGCTCGATGAGCCGACCTCGATGCTCGATCCATTGCATCAACATACGACGCTGCAGGCAGTGCGCGAATTTGCCGATCGCGGCGCGGCAGTTCTGGTGATCCTGCATGATCTGAATCTGGCGGCGCGCTATTGTGATCGCATCCTGCTGCTTGAAGGCGGTCTCCCGGTCGCACTGGATACGCCGCAACAGGTGTTGCGCCCTGAATCGCTGAAGGCGGTTTTCGGTCTGGAAGTATTGGTGCAGCCGCACCCGGAGCGCGGGCATCCGCTGATCATCGCCCGCTGATGTCGTCATCGAGGTGAGGGTATGCGCGGGATTCTGCTGTTGGCGGTGTTGTGGCTTGCGGGTTGCCAGCATGTTGCGGAGCCGCCGGTCGTGGGCGAGATCCGTGATCTGCGTAGCGGCGAGAGTCTGACGGCGCAGCAATTACTGACGCAACTGAGCAGGCCGACGCGGCTAATCATTGGCGAACAGCATGACAACGCCGATCACCATGCCCTTCAATTGTGGTTGTTGCAGAACCTCGAAGAAACGCGACCCCAAGGCAGTCTCCTGTTGGAAATGCTGACGCCCGATCAACAGTCGCGGGTTGATGATGTGCGACATGCCACAACGCCACCGGTTGATCTTCCCGCTGCATTGGCCTGGCAGGACGGTTGGGACTGGAATCTCTACGGCCCGATTGTGCGGTTCGCCCTGACGCAATCCTGGCCGTTGCTGGCAGCCAACCTCGATAACATCGAAATTCGTGCGTTCTATCGCGATCCTCCGGTTTTGAGCGGTGAGCGCAGCAACGCCAAATCCGTGAAAGAGACGCTGTTGGAGCAGATCGGCGATTCTCACTGCGGCTTGCTGCCGTCATCACAAATGCCGGCGATGCTGGCCGTTCAACAACAACGGGATCGGCGCATGGCCTCGCGTTTGTTGGCGGCGCCTGCGCCTGCCTTGTTATTGGCGGGTGCGTATCACGCGCGCAAGGATGTGGGTGTGCCGCTGCATGTGCTGGATCTGGGCGCGCCGGAAGCGCCGACGGTGCTGATGCTGGCGGAGCAGGGCAGTCAGGTTACGGCGGCGATGGCTGATTATGTCTGGTACACACCAGCCACCCCGAAACCGGATTATTGCGCCGAGATGCGTAAACAGTTCAGTAAAAAATGACTTTTCCACAGGCAAAAAAAGACCCGGTAAAAACCGGGTCAAATAACCGTGATTAGCCTGATGAGGAGATAATCTGAGAGTCCGAACCAAGGGCTTTTCAGAATATCGACTGATCTCGCGACCAGTTGTGATAATCATAGCGATTCTCATTACCAAGTCAACTGCTGTTTTTTCATTTCTGTCGTTTTGTCCCGGCAATGGCGTAAACGCCCGGTGAATCCGGGCGTCAGATCTGGGCTGTGAGCTGCTTGTTGAGCTGGTCGATACGCCTCGCCATGCTTTCGATCAGGCTGTGGGCGATTTTCGGATTGGTGCGGGTCATGCTCAGAAACTGATCGCCGGGAATCAGCATTACGGTGCTCGCCTCCCGGGCAATGACCGTCGCGTTGCGCGGCTCGCCAGTAAACACCGCCATTGCGCCGAATATTTCATCCCTGGGCACGTCGCCTACCTTGTGCCCGTTAACAAATGCTTCGGCGTGTCCTTCGATAATCACGAACACATGGTCGGCGACATCGCCCTCGCGGATCAGAACGTCCCCGGCTTCAACCCGCTTGAAACCGTTGGTGCTGCGAAATTCGCGCGGCTTGAACTCGGCGACTGCGTGCGCCAGCAACGCCATCTGCCCGAGCAGGTAGCGCAGAAACTGCTCCGATCGCGACGTTTCGCCGTACACATGTTGAAACAAATCGCTTCGGCGATAGGGCAGTAATGTCAGCGGGCTGTCCGAGTACAGCGTGCAATCCGCCCATTCCGGACCCTGTTGCAGGCCGATCAAATCGCCCTCATGCCAATAGAACAGACCACGTCCACCCAGCCGGCCGGTGACGACACCTTGAGTGAGCAAGAACAACTGGTCGTCCGGCAAACGTGCCAACAGATCATCCGTGGCTTCAAGTTCCAGCGCTGGCCCGCACGGCGACAGGCCTTCAAGCCATTGCGCAGGCAAGCTCTGCAAGTGGTTGATCAATGCATCGGCCTGGGCCGATTGTTCCCCGAGCAGGTACATGGCGTTCAGTGCCCGTTAGTTCTTGTGGCGAGAGGAAATGGCTTCCAGCTGCTTGTTCAGCGCATCCTTGCGTTCGGCGGGAATGTCGTTCCAGTGCACATCCATCAACGCCCCTTCGATCGCGTACAACAACACCTTCGACGCCCGGAACCCGCGAGTGCGCACGGCCCGGTAGGCATCCACCGCACCGAGGCGACGCAAGTCGGAGGCGCTATGGATGCCCACGGCATGCAGCCATTGCGCCGACGTCTTGCCAAGATTCTTCAGGTGTTGCAGTTCATCATTCATCAAGCCTCCTTGCGACGGCCGAATGGTGCGTGGGCGAGCTTCTCAGGAGTGTAGCCATCAGTAGGAAAAGCGTGGTTGTTTGGTCGGATTCAACGCAAACGCTTCTAAGAAACGTCAGGTTTCACTGATGAATCAGGACGGGGAGGGCGAGGGAGAATTACCAATAGCACGCAGTCCAGCGCAAAGCGGGGGCGCTGGACGGTTCAGGTTTTTAAAAGCTTCAGCGGGTGCGATAACGCAGGCGTGTACCGAAATTCATCGACATCAGGATTTCGTCGGCACTCAGCTCCGGCGGGAAGTAGGCCCCGGAAATCTGCGCATGAGCCAGGCTCGCGCCTTCCAGCGAGGCGTTGCGAAAGTCGATGCCGCGCAGGTCGGCGGAACGGAAGTAGGCGTCCCGGAAATCCACGCCATCGGCGTTCAGTTCACGCAGGTCGAGGCCACGGAAATCACCACCAACCATGTCGATCGGGCCGTCTTTCGGGCGTTCATTGTTGAAACCTGTGATGTCGTCTTTGTGCAGCAAGGCATAAAGCGGGGTGTCGAGAAGTTTCGGCTGGCTCATGTCAAATCACCTGTTGGTTTTATGACGCCAGTATAGTGCCACTATTTGACGGCCGTGAAGCGAGCGAGGGCTTCACGGCCGAAATAGTTTCTTACAGACCTGGCAGGCGCTGGCGAATCTGCGCCACGACGGTGTCGAGGGTGCCGGATTCATTGGTCTGCACGCGCTTGCTGCGCAGGATTTCTTCCGGCGTCAGGGCTTCGCGGTTGGCCTGTTGTGCTTCGATCACGGCGAGGGTCGCGTCGGACGGATCCTTCTTGTCCGCCTGACGAATCGCCAGCCAGCTCTCGATCACGGCCTGCGGAGCATTGCAGTCAAGGATCAGGAATGGCGCGCCAGTGGCTTCGGCGACCTTGGCGGCGTTGTCGCGTTGTTCGCGCTTGAGGTAAGTGGCGTCGATCACCACCGGGAAACCGGCGTGCAGGATCACTTCGGCGATTTCATGCAGACGAGCATAAGTCGCAGTGCTGGCATCGGCGCTGTAGATCCCGGCCTGAACATCATTGGCAACGGTTTGCTCGCCGAACAGACGTTTGCGCTCGACATCGGAGCGCAGACGGATCGCGCCCAGCGCTTCGACCAGGCGCATGGCCACATGGCTTTTGCCTACAGCGGACACGCCGTGGGTAATCGCCATGAAGCGCGAAGGAATGGTGCTGTAGCTTTCCGCCAGGTTGGCGTAGTTGCGGTACTGGCGCAGGGTGGTGGCGCGCTGCACCGGAGTGGCGTCGGCCGGCATGCTGAACAGTGCAACCTTTGCACGTACCAGCGCACGGTAAGCCTTGTAGAAGTTCAGCACTTCCAGGCCTTGGTAGTCGCCGGTCAGTTCCAGATACTGGCTGATGAAACGACGGGCCAGGGATTTCAGGCCACGGTCTTCCAGGTCCATCGCCAGGAAACCGGTGTCAGCCCAGACGTCGGTGAAACGGAACGGTTCGTTGAATTCGATGCAGTCGAAGATCACGACTTTGCCGTCGATCAGCGTGGCGTTGCCCAGGTGAATGTCACCGTGGCATTCGCGAGTTAAACCGTCTGCCTTGCGTTGGGCGAACAGTGGTTTCAGGCGATCGAAGCTGCTTTCGGCCCACGCTTGCAGGGCGTCGAGTTGCAGCAGGTCGTTCTTGTCGCTGAGGAACGGCAGGATCTGTTCGAAGTTCTGGCGCACCGGCGCCATCACGCTGTCAGGCGTACCGGCGTCGTGTTCGGCCGGGACTTTCGGCGCGTTGAGGTGGAAGCGGGCGATCTGCTCGGCCATCGCGTCGACGTGCGCGGCGGTCAGCTCGCCGTTGGCTTGCAGGGTGCTGAGCAGGCCGGTCTGCGGGAACTGGCGCATTTTCAGCAGGTATTCGATGGCCGGGCCTTCGCCACCCAGTTGCGGGGCTTCGGCGCTGCCGGTCACTGGAATCACTTCCAGATACAAATCTTCGGTCAGGCGCTGGTTCAGACGCAGCTCTTCGCCGCAGAAGTGTTCACGGGAATCGAGAGCGGTAAAATCAAGGAAGCCGAAATTCACCGGCTTCTTCACTTTATAGGCGTAGGGGCCGGTGAGCAGTACCCACGAGATATGGGTTTCGATGACCTGGAACCCTTCGACGGGGTGCGGGTAGAGGGCCGGGTTTTGCAGGGCAGCGATCAGGGACTGGCTCACGGACGATCCTTCAGAGACTGGGGGAAATTCAAGGCGCTCATTATGGCCGCTCGCCAGCCCGACGCAAACCTCGGAGCGCTCCTGTTGAGTATGAATAAAGTGCGTATAATCCGCCGCCATGACTCGTACTCGATCCCCCCGTACCCCTAAAAAACCAGCTTCCCGGGGCCTGCGCCCATGGTTGGGCTGGGCCCTTAAACTCAGTCTGGTCGGCCTTGTGGTGCTGGCCGGCCTCGCCGTTTACCTCGATGCCGTGGTGCAGGAGAAGTTCTCCGGCAAGCGCTGGACCATCCCGGCCAAGGTGTACGCGCGTCCGCTCGAGCTGTTCGTCGGACAGAAGCTGAGCAAGGACGATTTCCTCACCGAACTCGATGCCCTGGGCTATCGCCGCGAAGCCGTGAGCAACGGTCCCGGCGCGGCGGCGGTCAACGGCAACACGGTTGATCTGAATACCCGTGGCTTCCAGTTCTACGAAGGCCTTGAGAAACCGCAGCCGGTGCGCGTGCGTTTCTCCGGCGATTACGTGGCCGAACTCTCGGCGACCAACGGTTCGAAGCTCTCCGTGGTACGCCTGGAGCCGCTGATGATCGGCGGTATCTACCCGAAAAACCTCGAAGACCGGATTCTGATCAAGCTCGATCAGGTGCCGCCGTATCTGCTGGAAACCCTGGTCGCCGTGGAAGACCGGGATTTCTACAGCCACTGGGGCGTGTCGCCGAAATCGATTGCCCGTGCCGTTTGGGTCAACACTTCGGGCGGCAAGATGACCCAAGGCGGCAGTACGCTGACCCAGCAACTGGTCAAGAACTTCTACCTCACCAACGAACGCAGCCTGACCCGCAAGCTCACCGAAGCGATGATGGCGATGCTGCTTGAGCTGCATTACGACAAAAAGGAAATCCTTGAGGCTTACCTCAACGAAGTCTTTGTCGGTCAGGACGGCCAGCGTGCGGTGCACGGTTTCGGTCTGGCCAGCCAGTTCTTCTTTGCTCAGCCTTTGTCTGAGCTGAAGCTGCACCAGGTAGCGTTGTTGGTCGGCATGGTCAAAGGTCCGTCCTATTACAACCCGCGTCGCAACCCGGAGCGGGCGCTGGAGCGACGTAATCTGGTGCTCGACGTGCTTGAGCAGCAGGGCGTTGCTTCCGCCGAACAAGTGGCCGCCGCGAAGAAAATGCCGCTGGGCGTGACCACGCGCGGCAAGCTGGCCGACAGTTCTTTCCCGGGCTTCATCGATCTGGTCAAACGCCAGTTGCGTGAAGACTACCGCGACGAAGACTTGACCGAAGAGGGCCTGCGGATCTTCACCAGTTTCGATCCGATCCTGCAGATGAAAGCCGAAGCGTCGGTCAACGACACCTTCAAGCGCCTGTCCGGTCGCAAGGGTTCCGACGACGTGGAAGCGGCGATGGTCGTGACCAACCCGGAAACCGGTGAAGTCCAGGCCATGATCGGCAGCCGTCAGGCGAGTTTTGCCGGCTTCAACCGCGCATTGGATGCCGTGCGGCCGATCGGCTCGCTGATCAAGCCGGCGGTTTATCTGACGGCGCTGGAGAAACCGAGCCAGTACACGCTGACCAGTTGGCTGTCGGACGACCCGCTTTCGATCAAAGGCGCGGACGGTCAGGTCTGGAAACCACAGAACTATGACCGCCGCTCCCACGGCACAGTGTTCCTATATCAGGGGCTGGCGCATTCCTACAACCTGTCGACCTCGCGTCTCGGTCTGGCGGTCGGTGTTCCGAATGTCCTCAAGACGCTCGCGCGACTGGGCGTGACCCGTGAGTTTCCGGCGTTCCCGTCGATGTTGCTCGGCGCTGGCGGCATGACCCCGATCGAAGTCGCGACCATGTACCAGACCCTGGCCAACGGTGGGTTCAATACGCCTATGCGCGGGATCCGCAGCGTGCTGACTGCCGATGGCGAGCCGCTCAAACGTTATCCGTTCCAGATCGAGCAACGGTTCGATCCGGCCTCTATCTATCTGATCCAGAACGCCATGCAGCGGGTTATGCGTGAAGGTACCGGCAGTTCGGTTTATAACGTGTTGCCAAGAACCCTGACACTGGCGGGCAAGACCGGTACCAGTAACGATTCGCGCGACAGCTGGTTCGCCGGCTTCAGCCAGGATCTGCTGGCGGTGGTCTGGCTCGGCCGTGACGACAACGGCAAGACGCCGTTCACCGGCGCTACCGGTGCGTTGCAGGTCTGGACCAGTTTCATGCGCAAAGCCGATCCGCTGCCGCTGGACATGCCGCAGCCGGATAACGTGGTGCAGGCCTGGGTCGATTCGCGTACCGGCCAGGGCTCCGATGCCAACTGTCCGGGCGCCGTGCAGATGCCGTATATTCGCGGCAGCGAACCGCCACCCGGCGCCTCCTGCGCGGGCGAAAGCCCGGCATCGGGCGAGTCGGTGATGGATTGGGTCAAGGGCTGGATGAATTAAGCAAAGAGGGTTTCAAGTGAACAAGTGGTTGATTCCAGCGGTGACCGCCGTGGCTTTGCTCAGCGGCTGCTCCACCGTACAGCGTGGTTCGATTCCGGTTGTGGACTCCGGCACTGCCGTATCCAACAGCGAGCGCATTTCGGCCAATGGCGGTTTCCGTCAAACGACGGTGAAACGTCCTGCACAGGCCCAGACCCAGGCGATCCCGCAAGGTGATACCGGTGTGGTAGTGATGGTGCCGGGCGGCGCAGCGGCTTCGGCACCGATCAGCTCTTCGCCGATCGTTCCGGGCCCGGCGTCCGGCGGCATCACGCCGGGGCCGTACAACCCTTCGGCGGTCGAGTCGGCGCCGATCAGCTCCGGCAGCTACAGCATGCCTTCGACGCCCAGCGGCATTCCTTCGGCCAGCAGTGGCGGCGGTCTGTCTGCCGATGAACAACTGGACGGCCCGGTTCTCGCACTGTTGAGTACTGCGCAACAGCAGCAGGCCGGTGGCGACCTCAACGGCGCATCTTCCAGCCTGGAGCGTGCACAGCGTGTAGCGCCGCGCGAGCCGCAAGTGCTTTACCGTCTGGCGCAGGTGCGCATGGCCCAGGGCGATGCGCCGCAAGCCGAGCAGACCGCTCGCCGTGCACTGACCATGGCCAATGGTCGTCCGGACTTGCAGGCCAGTCTGTGGGAATTGATCGCTCAGGCACGTGAGAAGCAAGGTGATTCCGCCGGCGCCACTCTGGCCCGTCAGAAGGCCAAGGTTTCGCTGTGATGGACAGTCGTTTCTCCAAGGTCGCCGATCAATTGCTCTTGATCGAGCGTGAACTGCGCGCCCAGGGCTGGTGGGATGACGTCCAGCCCTCGGTCGAAGCCTTGAGCAGTGTCGAGCCGTTTTCGGTCGACACCCTCGATTTCGAGCAGTGGCTGCAATGGATCTTCCTGCCGCGGATGAAGATGATCCTCGAACAGGATCTGCCATTGCCCAATGCCTCGGGCATTCAGGAAATGGCCGAGATGGTTTTTGCCCAGCGCAATCTGCAGGGCAAAGATCGGCAGCTTCAGGTATTGCTCAAAGAGTTCGACCTGCTGATCACCGCTTCGCGCTGAACCGGAAACTGCCAGTGGTTACTGGCAGTTTTCCGCAATCTGTTTTTGTGCCTCCGCAGTACGTTGCTGGCGCTGGTCGTCGCTCAGCCGCCGCAATTCTCCCTCTACCTCCTCCCTCAAACGCGGATTGTTCTGCAGTTGCGCGAGATTCGTGCGCGCCTGTTCGCAAAATGCCGTGAGCTGATTCTGTTGCTCGGCCACTTGCTTCTTGACCTTGTCATCGATGGCTTTCTGGTCGCCCAGCGCGCCGCTGCCAGGTAATGCGGCAGGTATTGGTGCGGTAGAGGAGGGCGTCTTCACGGCGGTGGATGACTGCCCTTGTGGTGGCTGCTGATCGAAATGGGTGACGCCCTGGGCATCGACCCATTTGTAGATCTGACCGGCCATACACCATGGGCTGGCGCCGATTAGCAGAGTTAAGAGAAGCGTTCGCATGCTGATTCCTTGGCAAAACTGCGCAATTGAAGCTAACAGAGTAGCGGTTTCCAGGTTTTTTCTTGCGTTCTCATGTGCTTACCCACAATTAAGCACATAGACGACTTGACTTGCAGAGGGCGAAACAGAAGAATCCAAAGTCCGCTGTACAGGGACTGCCAGAAGCAGACCCTCTCGGCAGATCATGAGGCGCATATCCGCGTCGACCTGTTACACCCGCAACGCGTTACCTCGCGCTGGGTGGGAAAGGCCCGCAACACTTGGGACGATCCCAATACTTGCTCAGTCAGTGCTGACGTAGTCGGCGACCACCGTCGCTCATGCTCTGCCGAGAAGTAAACCTATTAAGACCCGTTCGCTTTTTTGTGGACGGTATTCTGGCGTTTTAGAGGTGAACAACGTGGAGCTTTTATCTGGCGGTGAGATGCTCGTCCGCTTTTTGCGTGACGAAGGCGTCAAATATATCTACGGGTACCCGGGTGGTGCTCTCCTTCATGTTTACGATGCCCTGTTCAAAGAACCGGAAGTGACCCACATCCTGGTTCGTCACGAACAAGCGGCTACCCATATGGCTGACGGCTACGCCCGTGCCACCGGTAAAGCCGGCGTGGTATTGGTGACTTCCGGTCCAGGCGCCACAAACGCCATCACCGGTATCGCCACCGCTTATATGGATTCGATTCCAATGGTGATCATTTCCGGTCAGGTGCCAAGCACCATGGTCGGCACCGACGCGTTCCAGGAAACCGACATGATCGGTATCTCCCGGCCGATCGTGAAGCACAGCTTCATGATCAAGCACGCGTCCGAAATCCCGGAAGTCATGAAGAAGGCCTTCTACCTGGCGCAATCCGGTCGTCCGGGCCCGGTCGTGGTCGATATCCCGAAAGACATGACCAACCCGGCCGAGAAGTTCGAATACATCTTCCCGAAGAAAGCCAAACTGCGTTCCTACAGCCCGGCCGTTCGCGGTCACTCCGGGCAAATCCGCAAGGCGGCAGAAATGCTCCTGGCGGCCAAGCGTCCTGTGCTGTACTCCGGCGGTGGCGTGATCCTCGGCAACGGCTCCGCGCCGCTGACCGAGTTGGCGCAAATGCTCAACCTGCCGGTTACCAATACCTTGATGGGCCTGGGTGGCTACCCTGGCACTGATCGTCAGTTCATCGGCATGCTCGGCATGCACGGCAGCTACACCGCGAACCTGGCGATGCACCATGCCGATGTGATCCTGGCGGTCGGTGCGCGTTTCGACGATCGCGTGATCAACGGCGCGCCGAAGTTCTGCCCGAACGCCAAGATCATTCACATCGACATCGACCCGGCTTCGATTTCCAAGACCATCAAGGCCGACGTGCCAATCGTGGGTCCGGTGGAGAGCGTCCTGACCGAAATGGTCGCGATCCTCAAGGAAATCGGCGAAACCCCGAACAAGGAAGCGGTCGCCAGCTGGTGGAAGCAGGTTGATGAGTGGCGCGGTGATCGCGGCCTGTTCCCTTACGACAAGGGCGACGGCAGCAAGATCAAGCCACAGACCGTGATCGAAACCCTGTGCGAAGTGACCAAGGGCGACGCCTTTGTGACCTCCGACGTGGGCCAGCACCAGATGTTTGCTGCGCAGTACTACAAGTTCAACAAGCCGAACCGCTGGATCAACTCCGGTGGCCTGGGCACGATGGGCTTCGGTCTGCCGGCCGCGATGGGTATCGCTCTGAGCTTCCCTGACACCGATGTTGCGTGCGTCACCGGTGAAGGCAGTATCCAGATGAACATCCAGGAATTGTCGACCTGCCTGCAATACGGTTTGCCGGTCAAGATCGTCATCCTGAACAACGGTGTTCTGGGCATGGTTCGTCAGTGGCAGGACATGAGTTACGGCAGCCGTCACTCGCACTCCTACATGGAATCCTTGCCTGACTTCGTCAAGCTGGCTGAAGCCTATGGCCACGTCGGCGTGCGCATCACCGAATCGAAAGATTTGAAGTCGAAGATGGAAGAGGCGTTCGCCATGAAAGATCGCCTGGTGGTGATCGATATTTCGGTCGACACCAGCGAGCACGTCTATCCGATGCAGATCAAAGACGGCTCCATGCGCGATATGTGGCTGAGCAAGACGGAGCGTACCTAATCATGCGGCACATTATTTCCTTGCTTCTGGAAAACGAACCCGGTGCTTTGTCTCGCGTAGTCGGCCTGTTCTCGCAGCGCAACTACAACATCGAAAGCCTGACCGTGGCGCCAACCGAAGACCCGACCCTGTCGCGTCTGACGCTGACCACTGTTGGCCACGATGAAGTCATCGAGCAGATCACCAAAAACCTGAACAAGCTGATCGAAGTGGTCAAGCTGGTGGACCTGTCGGAAAGTGCTCACATTGAGCGCGAACTGATGCTGGTCAAGGTCAAGGCCACTGGCGCCCAGCGCGCCGAGATCAAACGCACCACCGATATTTACCGTGGACAGATCGTCGACGTCAGTGCCAGCGTGTATACCGTTCAACTGACCGGTACCAGCGACAAGCTCGACAGCTTCATTCAGTCCATCGGCACCGCATCGATTCTGGAGACCGTCCGCAGTGGCGTCACCGGTATTGCCCGCGGCGACAAAGTACTCAGCATCTAAACCAAATTAGCGAATGGCCTGAACGGCCTGGATATAAAGGGGAAATTCATGAAAGTTTTCTACGATAAAGACTGCGACCTGTCGATCATCCAGGGCAAGAAAGTTGCCATCATCGGTTACGGCTCCCAGGGCCACGCCCAGGCGTGCAACCTGAAAGATTCCGGTGTCGACGTTACCGTCGGTCTGCGTAAAGGTTCGGCCACCGTTGCCAAGGCTGAAGCCCATGGCCTGAAAGTGACCGACGTGGCTGCCGCTGTTGCCGGCGCCGACCTGGTCATGATCCTGACCCCGGACGAGTTCCAGTCCCAGCTGTACAAGAACGAAATCGAGCCGAACATCAAGAAAGGCGCCACTCTGGCCTTCTCCCACGGCTTCGCGATCCACTACAACCAGGTTGTTCCGCGTGCGGACCTCGACGTGATCATGATCGCGCCGAAAGCCCCGGGCCACACCGTACGTTCCGAATTCGTGAAGGGCGGCGGTATCCCTGACCTGATCGCGATCTACCAGGACGCTTCGGGCAATGCCAAGAACGTTGCACTGTCCTACGCCGCCGGCGTGGGTGGCGGTCGTACCGGCATCATCGAAACCACCTTCAAGGACGAGACCGAAACCGACCTGTTCGGCGAACAAGCCGTTCTGTGCGGCGGTACCGTCGAGCTGGTAAAAGCCGGTTTCGAAACCCTGGTTGAAGCTGGCTACGCGCCGGAAATGGCCTACTTCGAGTGCCTGCACGAACTGAAACTGATCGTTGACCTCATGTACGAAGGCGGTATCGCCAACATGAACTACTCGATCTCCAACAACGCTGAATACGGCGAGTACGTGACGGGTCCGGAAGTGATCAACGCCGAATCCCGTCAGGCCATGCGCAACGCCCTGAAACGTATTCAGGACGGCGAATACGCCAAAATGTTCATCAGCGAAGGCGCAACCGGCTACCCTTCGATGACCGCCAAGCGTCGTAACAACGCCGCTCACGGTATCGAAATCATCGGCGAGCAACTGCGCTCCATGATGCCGTGGATCGGTGCCAACAAGATCGTCGACAAAGCCAAAAACTAAGTCGTCGAACCTTGTATGAAAAAACGCGGCCTCGGCCGCGTTTTTTCGTATGGGCGGGCGGTTCTGGTATAAAGCTGCATCGTTTGTGGCCGAACCGTCGTCCCAGACACCTGTCGAAAATGTCCAATCCGTTGCAAGGTACTGTCCATGAGCGAACGTCCCGAAGAGCCGAACCAGGCTTCCGACGCCGAAAGCCTGCTGCCCATCGATGAGCACATCGAAGAAGGGCATGACGCAGAAGGCCGTAAAGTCCGGCATCGTGGTATCTATCTTCTGCCGAATCTGTTCACCACTGCGAACCTGTTCGCAGGGTTCTATTCCATCATCAACTCGATGAGTGCCCAGGCTGCGCTGAGCGCCGGTGACTCGGCGAATGCGAGCAAGTACTTTGCCTTTGCTGCCATCGCGATTTTTGTCGCCATGGTGCTCGACGGTCTTGATGGTCGCGTAGCGCGCATGACCAATACCCAAAGCGCCTTCGGCGCCGAGTACGACTCGCTGTCGGACATGGTCGCCTTTGGTGTCGCGCCGGCATTACTGGCATTCGGCTGGGCGCTGGGTGACATGGGCAAGGTCGGCTGGATGGTTGCCTTCATTTATGTGGCGGGTGCGGCATTGCGTCTGGCGCGCTTCAACACTCAGGTAGGTACCGCCGACAAGCGCTACTTCATCGGCCTGGCCAGCCCGGCTGCTGCTGGTGTGGTCGCGGGTATTGTCTGGGCGTTCAGTGATTACGGGATCCAGGGTTCGAAGATGTCATTCCTGGTTGCACTGATGGTGGCGGCTGCCGGCATGCTGATGGTCAGCAACATCAAATACAACAGCTTCAAGGAGCTGGATTTGAAGGGGCGCGTGCCTTTCGTGGCGATCCTTGCGGTGGTGCTGGTCTTTGCCGTGGTGTTCAGCGATCCGCCTCGCATTCTGCTGCTGGTGTTCCTCGCTTATGCCGCGTCGGGCCCGGTGCAGTATCTGTTGCATCTTCGTCGTCACAAACACGCCGAGTGATGTAATTTCCCTCATACTCCGCAGTCTATGGTGCATCTGTCCTCCAAAGCTGCGGAGTTGCCATGCTGATCAAAGTCCCCAAAGCGTCCGATTGCCATGAGTCGGACGTAACGCCTGAATCCATTTATCTCTCTCGCCGACAATTGCTCGGAGCGACTGCGGCCGGTTTGGCCGTGAGCACTTTGCCGCGCTGGGCCAGTGCCGAAGAGGCTGCCCGCTATGCCGATGTAGAGGCCGGAAAAGCGCCCGCCTGGTTTGCCGAGAAGTTGCCCTCTGTCAAATGGGGCGCGGTGAACGTCAAGAATGAGGCGATCACACCTTTCAAGGACGCCACCCATTACAACAACTTCTATGAGTTCGGTACCGACAAGGGTGATCCGGCGGCCAATGCCGCTTCCTTGAAAACCGAACCATGGACTGTTGTCGTGGACGGGGAGGTGGGTAAGCCTGGGCGTTATGCCCTGGAAGACTTCATGAAGCCTTACCAGCTGGAAGAGCGTATTTATCGCCTGCGTTGTGTCGAGGCGTGGTCGATGGTGATTCCCTGGATCGGTTTTCCCATCTCGGCACTGTTGAAGCAGGTAGAACCTACTTCGAATGCCAAATACATTCGCTTCGAAACCTTGCAGGATCCGAAGAGCATGCCCGGACAGCGTTCGGGATTTGCCCTGATCGACTGGCCTTATGTAGAAGGTTTGCGTCTGGATGAGGCGATGAATCCCTTGGCGATTTTGGCGGTGGGTATGTATGGCCGCGAATTGCCAAACCAGAACGGTGCGCCGTTGCGTCTTGTGGTGCCTTGGAAGTACGGCTTCAAAAGCGTCAAATCCATCGTGCGGATCAGTCTGGTCAGCGAACAGCCGAAGACAACCTGGCAGAGCATTGCTGCGGATGAGTACGGGTTCTATGCGAATGTGAACCCTACTGTCGACCATCCACGCTGGACTCAAGCGCGGGAGCGGCGACTGCCTAACAGTCTGTTCAAGCCGAATGTGCGTGATACGCAGATGTTCAACGGCTACTCGGATGAGGTCGCTTCTTTATATACAGGGCTCGATCTGCGGAAGAACTACTGATGCGATATCCGATCTGGCGCGTAGGCGTTTTCCTGGCTGCGGCGATCTGGCCGCTGTTGTGGTTCTATCAGGCTTTTGCGGATCTGCTTGGGCCAGATCCGGGGAAGGTTCTGGTTGATCGGCTAGGGCTTGGGACATTGGTATTGCTGTTGATCACCCTGAGTATGACGCCGCTGCAGAAACTTACGGGGTGGGCCGGGTGGATTGCCGTGCGCCGTCAGTTGGGGCTCTGGTGTTTTGCCTATGTGGTTCTGCATCTTTGCAGCTATATGGCGTTCATTCTCGGTTTCGACTGGTCGCAACTCGGTGTCGAGCTGCGCAAACGTCCCTACATCATTGTGGGTGCTCTGGGTTTTCTGGGGTTGTTTGCATTGGCGATTACCTCCAACCGATACAGTCAGCGCCGTTTAGGTACCCGCTGGAAGAAGTTGCACCGGCTGGTGTATGTGATTCTCGGGTTGGGATTGCTGCATATGTTGTGGATTGTGCGTGCTGATCTTAAGGAGTGGGCAATCTATGCCTTTATAGGTGTTTTCCTTTTGGTGCTGCGTATTCCTCCATTGACCCGCCGGATCCCGCGTTTGATGGGTAAAAAGCAGGTTTTTCAGGAAAAGCGAAATTAAGGGTTGACGGCAGATTCTGAGTCTCTATAATTCGCCCCACTTCCGGCGCAGTCGAAACGGAAAACTCCTTGAGATTCAATGAGTTAAGTAGGTTTCGAGAGCGGGTCGCTTCAGTTCATCGAAGCCTGGAAGGAGTTGGAGATGCCGGTTTGTTCGGCGCTTTCAACGGTTCGATCTTCTCGGTCGAAAGCGGAGAAAAAGAGGTGTTGACAGCAGCGTGTAACGCTGTAGAATTCGCCTCCCGCTAACGAGAGATC